>JACQAD010000281.1 GCA_016195125.1 Magnetospirillum sp. | reverse complement strand
TAAGTCCACATTATCCAAATTGGCGGTGTGGCAGCACCACCCCTCTCGCATCATCTCGATACCAAGCCATGCTTCGATAGCGCCACAGGCCCCCAGGGAATGACCGAAGTAGCTTTTCAGCGAATGAACCGGCATACGGGGGCCGAAAACCGCTGCGGTGGCAGCAGCCTCGGCGATATCGCCGCCTTCGGTCGCCGTTCCGTGGCCGTTGACCACCCCGATGGCCTCGGCGGACAGGCCGGCATCCTCCAGGGCGAGGCGCAGAGCGACTTCCATGGTCTCGGATTGCGGCTGGGTGACGTGATTGCCGTCGGCGTTGGTTCCAAACCCCGCCACCTCGGCATAGATGGTGGCTCCACGCGCCCGGGCCCGCCCGTACTCCTCGAGGATCAGGGCACCCGCCCCCTCGCCGATCACGAGTCCGTCGCGATCCCGATCAAAGGGCCGCGGGCTGAGATGGGGGGCGTCGTTACGGGTCGAGGTCGCGAACAGAGTATCGAAGACCGCGGCATCCGTGATGTCCAATTCCTCCGCCCCGCCGGCGACCATCACATCCGCCTTGCCCCATTTGATGGCCTCGGCGGCGAAGCCAATCGCCTGACTGGCCGAAGCGCAGGCATTGGAAGTAGGGATCATCCGCCCCTTCAGGCCAAAGAACAGGCCGATATTCACCAGAGCGGTATGGCTCATCATCTGGATATAGGTGGTGGCGTTGAGATTCCTGGACTTGCCGGTCATCTTCAATTCATAGAAGCCCAATACGGAATCCGGGCTGCCGAAGGATGAGCCGAAGGCCGCCCCCGTCCGTCCGCCGGTCAGAACCGGATCATCTCGCAGCCCCGCATCGGTCAGGGCCTTTTCCGCGGCAGCGACCGCCAGACAGGCCACGCGGCCCATGGTGCGGGTCTTTTTGCGTGACCAGTGCTCAGGAACGGTGAAGTCAAGGATCGGCGCCGCCAATCGGGTATTGATGCTCTCATAGCGGTCCCACTCTGGGCGCATGGAACGGATACCGGTACGCCCGTCGCGAAGCCCGGCGCTGATTGATGGCCAATCGTGTCCAAGCGCCGTGATGCCGCCCATGCCGGTAACCACCACCCTGCGCATCACACCATGCCTCCGTTGACTGAAACCACTTGCCGGGTGATGTAGGACGCCGCGTCGGAACACAGGAAACCGACCAGGGCCGCCACCTCCTCGGGCCGTCCCACCCGGCGCATGGGAATCAGTTTCAGGGCCTCATCCAGGGGTATTCCGGCGATCATCTGGGTCTCGATCAGGCCCGGCGCCACGCAATTCACGGTGATCGAGCGCTTGGCCAATTCCAGAGCCAGGGCCTTGGTGGCACCGATGATCCCCGCCTTGGCTGCCGAGTAATTGACCTGACCCCGGTTGCCCACCAGCCCCGAGACGGACGACAAGGTCACAATGCGTCCGCCCTGGCGGGCCGAAACCATGGGCATGACCAACGGCCGCAAGACGTTGTAGAAGCCGTCCAGATTAGTCCCCAGCACCAAGTCCCAATCCTCGTCTTCCATGGCTGGAAAGGCGGTATCGCGGGCGATTCCAGCATTGAGCACCACTCCCCAATAGGGACCATTGGCAGCGATATCGGCCTCAAGCGCGGCACGGCATCCGTCACGGTCGGCGGTGTCGAACCGGATCAGCCGCCCTTCGCCTCCCATAGCCTCCAGCGTGGTCTGCACCGCAGCCCGGTCGGAATGATAGTGGGCCACCACGGTAAAGCCATCGGCGGCCAGTTTCAGGGCGATGGCCCGGCCGATGCCTCGCCCCGCCCCGGTGACGAGAATGGTCCTGGCGGTCATGAACGTTCCCCTTCTTCGTCGGGCTGGTAGACGCTGAGTTGCGCCTCGGCCAGGACATCTCCCTCGGCACCACAGATCTTGCAGTCGAAAACCCCCATGCCCTGGTCGAGAAACGCCAGATGAACGGCGATCTCCAACCGCTCGCCGAAAGCAAAGAACGGCCGGACCGCCTTGTAGCGCCGGGTTCCCAGCAAGAACCCCAGGCGCGCCGCCTGCCGCCCCTCGCGCTTGGCGGCGCCGCCGGCCCATATACCACAGGCCTGGGCCATGAATTCGATGCCCACATGGGCCGGCACGCCCTGGTCGCAGGCGAAGAGATGGTCTGGGCGGATGGTCACCGCCGCGCTGGCCCCTTCGGCATCACAGGTCAGAGCCTCGTCCAGCAGCAGCATGGGCCTGGCGTGGGGCAGCAAGTCCTCAATTGGCCAGACACAGGCGCTCATGCTTCCGCCCTCCGCAGGACGAGGCAGCAATTGCTGCCGCCGAAGGCAAAGGAATTGGACAGAGCGGCTTGCCGCCCTAAACGATGTCCTGCCTCCACCAGATCCAGGACCGGCAGCGCCGGGTCGGCCACACCGTCCCAGACATGGGGCGGCAGACGTCCGTCGGCATTCCAGCGGGCCGACAGGGTCAGCCACAGGAAAGCTGCCTCCACCGCTCCCGCGGCTCCCAATGTGTGGCCGGTCAGCGCCTTGGTCGAGGAGCAGGCGACGCCATCGGGGAACAGGGCCGCCACCGCCTTGGCCTCCATGGAATCGTTCAACGCCGTGGCGGTGCCGTGCAGGTTGAGATAGCCCACCTGATCGGGCCGCAGCCCGGAATCGTCCAGGGCCGCCCGCATGGCGGCCAATGCCCCCGCCCCGTCCGGATCGGGGGCGCTGACATGGTGGGCATCGGAGGTCTCGCCCAAGCCGGCCAGTTCGATCTCCGCCGGCTCAGGCGTCACCAGGAACAGCGCCCCACCTTCACCGATGGAGATACCCCGGCGATTGGCGCTGAAGGGATTGCAGGGCTCGGGCGACAGGGCTTCCAGGGAGCCGAAACCGGTCACCGTCAACCGGCACAAGGTATCGGCGCCACCCACAATGGCGGCGTCGGCCAGCCCGGCCCGGATCAGCCGCCGCGCCGATGCCAGGGCCTTCGCCGAAGACGAGCAGGCTGTGGCCACTCCATAGGCGGGACCGGAGAGGCCCAGCATCTCGGCCAGGAACAGGGCACCACTGCCCGTCTCCTGCTGACGGTAGTGAAAGCCATCGGGCCAAAGCCCTGTGCGGGCATGATGGGCGAACGCCGCCTCGCCCTCGGCGATGCCCGAGGTACTTGTGCCGATCACCACGGCGATACGATGCCGGCCATAGCGCCTGATGGCGGCGGCGATATCGTCTTCAATCTCGGCGGCCAGGGCCGCCAGCAGCCTGTTGTTGCGGCTTTCCCAGCGGCCGGGCACCGACGGCAAATCTCCGGGCAAGGCCCCCACCGGCACGGGAAAGCCATCCACCGTCGCCAAGCCCTGGCGCCACCCATTCATCAGCGGCGCCATGGTGGCGGCCTTGCCCAGGCCAAGGCAGGAGGCGACGGACATGGCAGGCAGGAAAAGGCTCACGGCGCCACCCTGACCGAGCGGACCTCTATTTCATAGCCCCAGGGCGTATTGACCAGACGAGACAGGCCGTTCCAGGGATCACCCGCCCACGAGACCGCAATGGCCTCGCCGATTCGCCGCCCCTGGGACACTTGACTGAGGACGGCCCCCCTCAGCCCCCGCCGCACCGCCTCCTCCGGCCAATACAGAAGCACGATATCGGCCAGGACGTTCTCGGGACGCAGGGTATCGGGCAGCCACTCGGCACGCTCCACCACAATGGCTCCCCCGTTCCAGGTCACCGTCATGGCGCGGCGCCCCATGGAATCGCTGCCGGCCAGCAGAAGGCGCTCGGCATTGACCGACAGGCGGCACTCGAAGACGAAGGTCTCGCCGTCCCGCCGCGCCGTCACCAGTTGCACCGCCTCCTCGCGACGCCCCAACTCGCCCGGCGCGG
>JACQAD010000303.1 GCA_016195125.1 Magnetospirillum sp. | reverse complement strand
TATGTATGTTGCCAAGCGCGAGGGCCGTAACCGGGTAACATGCATTGCCTGAATGGATCTCCAGGACCAGGATGGGCTTCTCGCCGGGAAAGAACAGGCTATCCTCGCCGACGAATTTTTCCGGCCTCAGCTTGGTCGGATCATAATAGGGGGGCCAGCAGGTGGATGGTGGCATCGAGGTGGCCGATGGCCTCCTCGCATCGCTTGATCCCATGGTCCAGACAGGCGATTTCCCGCTGAATCTCGCGGCGGCGCTCGGCCAGGGCGGAGACGGCGAATCCGGGCCATGGGGGCTTCCTTCGGTTGCCCCGGCAGGATATCAAGGGACCGGTTCAGCCTTCATCGGGGATGTGGGTGCGTTTGCGCCATGATATCCCGGAGTTGCGCGCTTGCCATACCGACCTATATAACGCCGGTGGGACGGATTTGGGTCGTTCCCATGTGTTTGATGGAATTCAACCCGAATGGGGATCTTACGGGCGGCTGCTGAAGCATAGAGGGCCGCCGGGATCTGCCGAACAGGAAAGAGGACAGTCATGAGCAAGGTTATCGGCATCGACCTGGGCACCACGAATTCGTGCGTCGCCGTGATGGAAGGCAAAAGCGCCAAGGTCATCGAAAACGCCGAGGGCATGCGGACCACCCCGTCCATGACGGCGTTCACCGAATCGGGCGAGCGTCTGGTCGGCCAGCCGGCCAAGCGCCAGGCGGTGACCAATCCCACCAGCACCCTGTTCGCCATCAAGCGCCTGATCGGGCGCCGCTTCGACGACCCGATCACCAAGAAGGACATGAACCTCGTCCCCTACCACATCGTGGCGGGCGACAACGGCGACGCCTGGGTCGAGGCCCGCGACGCCAAGTACAGCCCCAGCCAGGTGTCGGCCTTCATCCTGGGCAAGATGAAGGAAACCGCCGAGGCGTATCTGGGCGAGAAGGTGACCCAGGCGGTCATCACCGTCCCGGCCTATTTCAACGACGCCCAGCGTCAGGCCACCAAGGATGCCGGCCGCATCGCCGGCCTGGAAGTGCTGCGCATCATCAACGAGCCGACCGCCGCCGCCCTGGCCTATGGCCTGGAGAAGAAGGGCGCCGGCACCATCGCCGTCTACGACCTTGGCGGCGGCACGTTCGACGTGTCGGTGCTGGAAATCGGCGACGGCGTGTTCGAGGTGAAGTCCACCAACGGCGACACCTTCCTGGGCGGTGAAGATTTCGACGCCCGCATCATCGACTATCTGGCCGACGAGTTCAAAAAGGAGCAGGGCATCGACCTGCGCAAGGACCGTCTGGCCCTGCAGCGCCTCAAGGAGGCCTCGGAAAAGGCCAAGATCGAGCTGTCCTCCTCCATGCAGACCGAGGTCAACCTCCCCTTCATCACCGCCGACGCCTCCGGCCCCAAGCACCTCAACATCAAGCTGACCCGCTCCAAGCTGGAAGCCCTGGTCGAGGATCTGATCGCGCGCACCATCGAGCCCTGCAAGGCGGCCCTCAAGGATGCCGGCGTCAAGGCCAGCGAGATCGACGAAGTGATCCTGGTCGGCGGCATGATTCGCATGCCCAAGATCCAGGAAGTGGTGAAGGAATTCTTCGGCCGTGAGCCCCATAAGGGCGTCAACCCCGACGAAGTGGTGGCCATCGGCGCCGCCATCCAGGGCGGCGTGCTCAAGGGCGAGGTCAAGGACGTCCTCCTGCTCGACGTCACCCCGCTGTCGCTGGGCATCGAGACCCTGGGCGGCGTCTTCACCCGCCTGATCGACCGCAACACCACCATCCCGACCCGCAAGAGCCAGGTGTTCTCCACCGCCGAGGACAACCAGACCGCCGTCACCATCCGCGTCTTCCAGGGCGAGCGCGAGATGGCCGCCGACAACAAGGTGCTGGGCCAGTTCGATCTGGTGGGCATTCCCCCGGCGCCGCGCGGCGTGCCCCAGGTGGAGGTGACCTTCGACATCGACGCCAACGGCCTGGTCAATGTCAGCGCCAAGGACAAGGCCACCGGCAAGGAACAGCAGATCCGCATCCAGGCCTCGGGCGGTCTGTCCGATGCCGATATCGAGAAGATGGTCAAGGAGGCCGAAGCCCACGCCTCCGACGACAAGAAGCGCAAGGAGCTGATCGAGGCCCGCAACCATGCCGACGGCCTGATCCACACCACCGAGAAGAGCGTCAAGGAATTCGGCGACAAGGCCGGAGCCGAGCTGACCGGCGCCATCGAAAAGGACATCGCGGCCTTGAAGACGGCCATGGAAGGCGACGATGTCGAAGCCATCAAGGCCAAGACCGAGACCCTGATGCAGACCTCCATGAAGCTGGGCGAAGCCATGTACAAGGCCCAGGAAGCGGCGGGCGCCGCCGAGGGTGCCGCGCCCGGTGGCGATGCCCATGGCGCCGGTCACGGCGCCGGTGGTCACGACGACAAGGTGGTCGATGCCGACTTCGAGGAAGTCGACGGCGACAAGAAGGGCAAGTAAGCCGGAAAGTCGGGGCCTTTCATGCACCGTGAGGGGCCCCCGCAATTCACTCGTCATTCCCGCGAAGGCGGGAATCCAGGTTTTCCCCGGCGATGGAGGGGGGACCGGCATGGACCCCCGCCTTCGCGGGGGTGACGAAGGAATGGGAGGCTGGGGTCTCGTTCCCCTGACAGATCGGCCGCCGGCCTCATTTCGGATGCGAAACGCATGAGCAAGCAGGATTATTACGAGCTTCTGGGCGTCGAGAAGGGCGCCACCGGCGACGACATCAAGAAGGCCTACCGCAAGCTGGCCAGGCAATTCCACCCGGATCGCAATCCGGGCAATGCCGATGCCGAGCAGAAGTTCAAGGAAATCAATGAAGCCTATGACGTCCTCAAGGACGAGCAGAAGCGCGCCGCCTATGACCGCTTCGGCCACGCCGCCTTCGAGCAGGGTGGCCCCGGTGCCGGCGGCGGCGGTTTCGGCGGCTTCGGCGGCGGCGGCTTCTCGGACATCTTCGACGAGATGTTCGGCGATTTCATGGGCGGCGGCAGACGTGGCCAGGCCACCGGCCGGGGCGCCGATCTGCGCTACAACATGGATATCAGCCTGGAAGACGCCTTCGCCGGCAAGACCGCCACGGTCAAGGTGCCGTCCAGCGCGCCTTGCGAGGATTGCAAGGGCACCGGCGGCAAGGACGGCTCGGCCCCGGTCACCTGTTCGGGCTGCAACGGCCATGGCAAGATCCGCCAGCAGCAGGGCTTCTTCACCATCGAACGCACCTGCCCCACCTGCCAGGGCATGGGCAAGGTCATCAAGGATCCCTGCCGGTCCTGCGGCGGGTCCGGCCGCACTCGCAAGGAAAAGACCCTGTCGGTGACCATTCCCGCCGGTGTCGAGGATGGAACCCGCATCCGTCTGGCCGGAGAAGGCGAGGCCGGCATGCGCGGC
>JACQAD010000023.1 GCA_016195125.1 Magnetospirillum sp. | reverse complement strand
GGCCGAAATGCCGCACCGCCGACCAGGAGACAGGGGAACTAGCGTGAACCAGATCGTTGCCAGCCTGCGTCCCGAGCCCAAGTCCTCCATCCTTGCTTCCGAAGCCAATTCCATCCGCCAGCGGACCTTGAAGACCAGCATCGGCTGCACCGGCCTCGGCCTGCATTCCGGCGCCAAGGTCACCATGGTCCTGCACCCCGCCGAAGCCGGCACCGGCATCGTCTTTCGCCGCGTCGACATCACCGGCGGCGGCGCCATCGTCCCCGCCCTGTGGTCGTCGGTGGGCGACACCCGCATGAATTCCAGCCTGCGCAACGAGGCCGGCGTGGTGGTCGGCACCGTCGAACACCTGATGAGCGCCCTGGCCGGCATGCAGATCGACAATTGCCTGATCGAGATCAACGGCCCGGAAGTCCCGGTGATGGACGGCTCGGCCGCTCCCTTCCTGTTCCTGATCGAATGCGCCGGCGTGGTCGAGCAGGCCGCTCCCCGCCAGGCCATCAAGATCCTCAAGCGCGTCGTGGTCAAGGACGGCGACCGCATGGCCTCGCTGACCCCGTCCTCGGGCTTCTCGGTGCGCTTCGAGATCGATTTCGGCGCCTCCGCCATTTCGCGCCAGGAATTCTTCGTCAACCTGTCGCGCGGAACCTTCAAGGCGGAAATCTCCCGCGCCCGGACCTTCGGCTTCGAGCAGGAAGTGGCCCAGCTCCGCGCCCATGGCCTGGCCCGCGGTGGTTCGCTGGACAATGCCGTGGTCATCGACTCCACCGGCACCAGGGTTCTGAACGACGACGGCCTGCGCTACACCGATGAATTCGTCCGCCACAAGGTGCTGGACGCGGTGGGCGACCTTTATCTGGCCGGCGCCCCCATCCTCGGCCATTACCATGGCGTGCGCGCCGGTCACGCGGTGACCAACCTGCTGCTGCGCGCCCTGTTCGCCGACCAGACCGCCTGGGAGCTGACCACCATCGCCCCCGGCTCGGCGGCCGCCCCCTTCGCCGCCCCGCTTCTGGCCGTGGCCAACGCCTGAAGCCCATCGCGGTCAGCCGTAACGAAAAACCCCCTCCGCCACGGCGGAGGGGGTTTTTCGTTGGCTGCCGGTCAAGTCATGCGGTCCCTGCATGCCACAATCCTGCTTTTCGGTGTGGCTCAATTTCTCCAGATGCCTTACATGAGTGGTTAGCACTTGTTGCAGCGCAACAGGTCACGAGATCGGCGGTTTTCCGCCCCCTCGTTCCCAGGTGCAATGCCTGGGTTCAGGGTCTTCGGACCCTACGTCTCCTAGACGTGAAGCCTCCCTGTATGACTTAGCCCCTGGTGAATAACCGGGGGCTTTCTTTTTGTGCCCCGCCCCACACAGCAAGAAGCCCCGTCCGTGCCGACGGGGCTTCTTGCTGTGGCCGAAACCGGGCAGGCGGTATCAGAGCCGCTCGACGTCCACGTCATGGTGACGGTGACCATAGTGATCCAGCCATCCGGCGTCGTTCAGACAGATGGGGCCGGTCGTCTTGACCTGCTCGGCCACGTCATGACGAACCTCGTCGCCATGATGCGGAGCCAGCAATTGCAGGACATCCTTGGTCAGGTGGGTCGTGACGGCCAGCGCCGCCGTCGCAGGGTTCTGTAACATACCGTCCTCCTCTCCCCGTGAAAGTAGGAGAAGTATAGGTCAACAAGGCGTTAACCACATCCCATCGCCGCTGCAAGGCACCCCTCTAAGAAGCACTGCAGCATTTTGGGGGATCTCAGCCTTGGCCGAGGGCTGTTTCAGCCCGCTCTGACCGTATGCCACGGGCGTGGCGATCGACGCAAAGCCGCAGCGCGTCGAACTCCAGCGGCTTGTGCTGGACCTCGATTCCCTGCTCGGCGATGGCGCGCAGCACGGCGGGATTGATCTCGCCGGTCAGAATGATCGCCGCCATATCTTCGCCCAAGGCGCCGCGCAGGGCCGCCACCGCCTCGGTCCCGGTCTCCCCGCCCGCCAGCCGGTAATCGGAGATCACCAGATCCGGGCGTGCCCCGTTCAGGCCCGCCAGGGTATCCATCGACGACGCCCCGGCCGCCACCTGATGTCCAAGTCCGCCCAGGGCGCAGCCCAGGGCATCACGAACCACCGCATCATCTTCGATCAAGGCGATGAGGAGAGGCCGGCCAGGCACGGCGGCGGCCGCCGCCCTGATGTCCGTCGGTGCCCGATCAGCGGGCAGATCGACGGGCAGGGCGAGGGAGAACACCGCGCCCTGGCCCAGGGCCGATCGAACCCGGACCTCAAGCCCCAGCAATTGCGCCGTCCGGCGCACGAAGGCCAGCCCCAGCCCAATTCCCTTATCGCGGCTGCGTTCGGGATTTCCCAGTTGAACGAATTCCTCGAAGATCTCATTGGTCATGTCGGGGGGAATGCCGATTCCGCTATCGCGGATGTCCAGCCACAGCCTGCCCTGGCGGCGACGGCACCCCACCACCACCCCGCCCCGATCGGTATAGCGAATGGCGTTGGCGACGAGATTGCCGACAACGCGCTCCAGCAATACGGGATCGGTGAAGACCTGCCGGGGGCAGGCCGCCACCTTGAATTTCAGCCCCTTTGCCAGAGCGGCGGGCTTATGAGTGGCAATGATGCGGTCGAGCAATTGCGCCAAGGGAAAGCCTACCGGCTTGGGCGCGATGATCCCGGCTTCCAGCCGTCCCAGATCCAGCAGATCGTCCAGCAATGCGCCCAGGCTTGCCAGACAGGTCCGAATCGGGATCATGACAGTACGGTCGCTTTCGGCCAGGCATTCCTCGAGACGTCCCAGATACAGACCGAGGGCCTGGAGCGGCTGGCGCAGATCGTGCCCGGTGGCGGCCAAAAAGCGCGACTTGGCTTCGTTGGCTCGCTCGGCTTCGGCCTTCGCCGCCTTCAATTGGGCTTCCGCCTCCCGCAGGGGGGAGATATCGATGAACGCCGCCACCGCGCCCTTGACGGTGCCGTCCTCGGCACGCAGGGGGACCGCGTTCCCATACTCATAACGGACCACGCTGTCCTCGAATACCACGGCAAGCTCGCTGGCAATCACCGCTTCGCCCCGGGCGGCGCGCTGGACCGGCAATTGCGAGGCGGGAATTTCCTCACCGGCCATGTTCAAGATCTTGAATTGCAGGTGCCCGGCTTCCTCTCCGGTTTTGGACATGTTGCAGCCGGGCTGCATCCGCAGCAGCTGATAAGAGGCCCGGTTGCCCTCGATCAGCCGCGCCTCGGGATCACGGGCGATCCAGATGGCGGCGGGGACCGTATCCATCACCACCTGAAGATCGGCCCGCAATTCGGCACTCTCGCGCGCCGCCGCTTCCAGGTGCTGCGACGCCATGACCATTTCGGTGATATCGATGTTGATACCGCCGACGCGCTCGGCGTCTCCCTCGGCGGAGAACCAGATGCGCGAGCGGCTGTCCAGCCACCGCACCCCCTTATCGGCATGGATGATCCGGTATTCCTGGCGGAAC
Source organism: Magnetospirillum sp. (assembly GCA_016195125.1). GTDB lineage: Bacteria > Pseudomonadota > Alphaproteobacteria > Rhodospirillales > Magnetospirillaceae > Phaeospirillum. Next base: position 8,129 of record JACQAD010000023.1, on the reverse strand, counting down.
TCGCTCTGACCATCGGCCAGGGCCCGCTCCAGGGCATCCCACCACAGGCGGCGGTCCTCGGGATGAAGGCAGGCCTCCCAATTCTCGGGAATCGTCGGCGTGTCCGGTGGAAGGCCCAGCAATGTGAAGGTCTCCGGCGACCAATAGGCCTTGCGGCTGCGAAGGTCGAACTCGAAGACGGCGGCCGAGGCCCCGCCCAGGACAAAGCCCAGCAGGTCCGCGGATTTAAAGGCGGCGATACTGGCCGCCATCAATTCTTCCTCGACCTGTCTGCGGTAGCCGATCTCGGTGGCCAGCATCGCCTTCTGCCGTCGGGCCGACCGCAGCAACAGGATCAGAATGACCGGCAGAATAACCGCCGCCAGGGCCGCCACCGCGATCGCGTGCAGTTCGCCCAAGGACAATTGCGTGGTGCGCGGCGGCTCCCACCGATTGATGATCCGCTGCAACTCGCCCGAGGCCCTGACCACGGCCAAACCACGATTCAGGTCGGCCTGCAGCGACGCGTCGCCTTCGCGCACGGCGAAATTGGTGAAGCGATCGCTGAAGGTCCACAAGCGCTCGACACCGGACAGGCCCTGGCTGTCCAAATACTGCCGCACGACCCAAGAGGAGCCGCCGAACGCGTCGATTTCCCCCTTGATCAGCCGCTGCAGGCCATCCTTGGTATTGAGGACCACCACCATCTTGAGATCGGGGTGATCATTGTGGAGGAAGGATTGGGGAAAGCCCCCGTCATTCACGCCGATCGTCAACTCGGCCATATCCTGCATGGCCAGCCGCTCGCGCTCCGACCGCTTGCTGTAAAGGGCAAAGGGAGACGGCAGGGTCGGGTCGCTGAAGTCGAATTTGGAATGGCGTTCGCGGTTCGGTGCCTGATTGAGGATGACGTCGCCTTCGCCGGCCAGCACCTTGGCCTGGGCGGTCAGCAGATCGGTCAATCGGATCTCCACGTCGCGGCCCAGGGCGCGGCCGACGGCACGGGCCAGATCGACACTGGCGCCGGCCGGCCGGCCCTGATCCATGAAGGAGTAAGGCGACAGATCCCGGTCACCGTAAAAGACGATGGGCTCCGCCGCCAGGACGCGGGCCGGAATCCCGAGGATCAGCATCAGCATCAAGGCGAGCAGAGGCCGCATGACACTCCCATTCCTTCAGCCCGATCATGGTTACAATAGGCCCGTCCCGGCCCGGCGGCACTGTCATAATTGATCTCCCTCGGCAACATCTCGGTCGTTCCATCGCCAGGACTTGCCCCGTAGCATGTGAGGGAGTGAAACACTCCGAGAGAGGAGGCCGCCGTGTCCTTGGATCAGCGCCAGTGCCTGCCGGATCGGGTTCGGACCATGGTGGGAATTCTCAGCGGCGATCGGGCCGACCAGTCCATGCAGCGCCTGATCACCGACGGCTGCGACTGCGCCGCTCGCCGGGCCTGTGATCTCTGGCATGCCTGCGACCGGATTCATCAGGCCTTTGCCCCGTGCAATCGCACTCTCGCCTGAGTTCGGCCAAAAGCATCATCTTCCGTATATATTCGTTCACATCCGTACCTTCCACTATCCCTAGTGGGGTCGTAGCATGAATCCATGGTTACAACGTCCGCCCTTCCCAAAGCCTATTCCGCCTCAGCGCGCCCCGGGGCCACCACGCGGCCGCCCATGCACGCCATGGTCGATTGGCTGCACGAACCGGCCCGACGTCTCCACGACATGATTCGGGATCTGCCCGGTTTCACTCCCATGCGGCATGTCTCCATTTCGCTCTACGATTCGGAATACGACATGCTGTGGGCGTTCTCCTGCATGTCGGCCACTAGGCCCGAGATCACCGAGATCGAAATGACGGACGCGCCGTCGCTGGTGCTGCTGGCCGACAGCCATGAGCCACGGGTCATCGACGATCTGTCCGAGTTCGGCGACAGCAGCCGCCATCACACCGTCGGCGCCCGCAATGCCGGCAGCCGTTCCTGCATGACCGTTCCCATCAGCATGGACGGTTGCTTCCTGGGCTTCGTCAATTTCGGCGCCGCCCTGCCCGGCTTCTTCACCGCGGCCACGCAAGAGATGCTGATGACCTTCGCCGAGGCCTTCGGCATTCTGATGGAGCGGGCTCACGGTCTTTCCGAGTGAGCTGCCTCGGTTTATCCTGACGGCGCCCGCCAAGATCAAGGACCGGCCGCCATGCCTGCTCCCCCGCCCCTTCCCCTGTTCATTTTCGGCACCTTGATGGACCCCCATGTGCGCGAAGCGGTGCTGGGGCGAAATCCGGCCGGGCTGAATTTGGAAGCGGGTCGTCTGGAGGGATGGCGGCTGGCGCATGTGGCCGGGCGCGCCTATCCCATGCTGATCCCCCATCCCACCGGTCGGGTCGAGGGCATTCTCCTGCATGGCCTGACCGACGAGGATCGCCGGCGCCTGGATTATTACGAGGGCGATGAATACGTCTGCGTGGAGTTGGAGATCGCCGCCGCCGGCGAATCCCGTCGGCGGGCGCAAGTCTACGCCTGTCGCCACGGCGTCAGCCCCGGGCGCGACGGCTGGCGGCTGGTGGAATGGCAGCGCCGCCACAAGCCCGCCGCCCTGGCCCGCATTCGGGCCTTGATGGCGGGCTATGGCAGGATTTGACTCTGCGGCAGGGTTTGACTCTGCGGCTCAGGCTCAGGCGTTGGGATTGACCAGCTTGCAGTTCTTGCCCGCCCGCTCCAGACGCTTGCAGGCGGCGCGGGCCTGATCCTCGTTGAAGCCGGAAATACGGGCGCGATAGACCGACTTCTTGCCCTTGCCGGCCTTATCGATGTCGATGGAGCCCTTGGAAACCAGCCCGCCCAGCTTCTTGGCGGCGTCCGAGGCCGCCTTGTGAGCGGGGCGGTACTCGCTGAAGGCCCCCACCTGGATGGCCCAGGCCGAGGGATCGGCATCGCCGACGGCGTCATCCTCGTCATCCTCGGCGGCCCGCGACGGAGCCCTCAGGACCACCTTCTTGCCGACGACGGGCTTGGCCTTGACGGCGGGCTTGGCGGCCGGAGCCTTGGCCGCCTGGGCGGCGGCCACCAGCTCGTCCAGATCGGGCAGATCGTCGGATTCGGCCTCGGCCATCTCGACGTTCTCGCCCTTGCGCAGCTTGGCGAAGCCCTTGTCCAGGAGCTGGCCCATATGCTTGTCGCGCGATGCGGCGGTGGTGCCGCCGAAGACCACGCCGATGACGCGCTGATTGCCGCGCTTGGCCGAGGAAATCAGATTGAAGCCCGAGGCATGGATATAGCCGGTCTTGATGCCGTCGGCGCCCTGATAGCGCAGCATCAGGCGGTTATGGGTGGTGATGGGCTGGCCCTCGTAGACGAACTGGCGGGTCGAGAAATACTTATAATAGGTGGGGTGGTTGCGGATCAGGGCGCGGGCCAGGGTGGCCTGATCGCGAACGGTGGACACCTGTCCCAGATCGGGCAGTCCCGAGGCATTGCGGTAGACGGTGTTGCGCATGCCCAGGGCGTGGGCCTTGCGGGTCATCATCTGCGCGAAATTGGCTTCGCTGCCGCCGACGCCTTCGGCCGCCACCACGGCGGCGTCGTTGGCCGATTTGGTGACCAGGGCCAGGACCAGATCCTGGACCGAGATCTTCTCACCCGGCTCCAGGCCCAGCTTGGAGGGCGCCTGGCCGGCGGCATGGGCGGTGACGGTGAACTTGCTGTCCAGGCGCAGGCGCCCGGCTTCCAACTCGTCGAAGACCAGGAACAGGGTCATGACCTTGGTCAGCGAGGCCGGATAGGACTTGGCGTCGGGACTGGCGGCGTGCAGGACCGAACCGGTCTCCGCGTCGATGACGATGGAGGCATAGCGTCCGGCCGCTGCCGGTGAGGCGTCGAGGACCAGGGCGACAAGGCCGAATGCCAAGGCCAGAACGGCGAAGCGAAGGCGGGGAAGGAATCCGTTACGGCTCAGGTTCAATGTCTCGACCTTCCGTCCAGCGGCTGACTCGGTTTAGAATATGGCCGAAAACATAAAGATTTTGCGAATCGGTGTAAAGCTTTCAAACCGCCCGATTTTAGCCATTATCCGGTTCCATGAAGAAGGAACCCGGATCGACGGCGGGCATTCGCCTGTCCGCCGACCAGACCAAGCAAAGGACTCGTCATGAATTGCCGCCCTGGAATTGCCCTGCTGATTGCAGCTTTGACGAGTCTGGGAGGATGCGCTTATACGGGCGACGATATTGGCAATCCCTTCTATCGCAAGGCCCAGTGGTTCTCTTTCGTGGGAGGAGACGACATTGCCGGCGCCTGCGCCGCCGGGACTCCCGACCGCTTCCGTCTGGTTTATAACGCCCTGTGGGATCAGCAGGTGCGGATTTACGAGTGGGATTCCGCTCAACGCCAACTCAAGACGCGGGTGGTGGGATCGGGCAATGTGGCCGAGATCAGGCTGGACGACCCCATCACCCCCTGGCGGGCCGAGGAGATCGGCACCCCCTTGGAGCCGGCCGCCTATGACGGGCTGGTCCAATCCCTGAGCGATTCGGGGGCGTTCGCGGTGCCGGACGTGGGGTTGGAACTGCCGTCCCATTCCTATTACTGGACCACCGCCAGCTGCCGCCGGGGACAGTTTTCCTTCACCGCCTGGCGCTACCCCTCGGCCGGCTTTGCCGCCGCCAGCTTTCCGGCCCGGCTGGCCGCCCTTGATCCCCGCCGCGAGTCCATCATCACCGCCGGCCCGATCCCCCTGGATCCCATGCGCGAATACAATCGCAACCGGGGCGCCGTGATGGAATTCACCCTGAAGATCGGACGCAACGGCCTCGATTACGGCCTGGGCCGCTAGTTCCGACGAGAGGGCGGGGAAGGAGATGGAGGCCGATATTACTTTTTCCTTCGACAATTAGACGAATGAAATAAGGCGGTCTTCTCCTCTCGTTAACTATGTACAGTCACGATACCCTGCCAGTGGAGGATCATCCGCCATTGCAAGCTGGGGAGCGATTGACATGGCCGCGACCATCACCGTGAAACTACGTATTTACGGCGGCTTCCTGACGATCCTCGGATTTTTGATCGCCGTCGCGGTCATGGTCGGGATCGGACTTGTGGTCATCGAGCGCAACGTCTCGGAATTCCAGCTTGTAACCAAGAACACCATCCGGGTGATGACCATCGACCGCAATGTGGTCGGGCTACGCCGCAACGTCCTGCTCTTCACCGGCAGCCAGGGCGATCCCAAGGCCATGGAGCGCATCCGCTCCCTGCAGACCGAACTGAACCGCGACCTGCCCGACGCCATCGCCGCCACCGCCAACCCCGAGCGCAAGGCGGCCCTGGAGCAGATGAAGAGCCTGCTCGAACGCTACAACGCCAATCTGGACCGCATCGTGGCCCTGCGCACCAATCGCGACAAGGTTCTGAACGAGCGGGCGGCTCCGGCCGGGGCCGCCATGGTCGAGCAACTGAGCACCGCCAAGGACGCCGCCATGGCCGAGGGCGATTTCCAGAGCGCCGCCCAGGCCGGCGGCGTGCTCGAACGCCTGCTGCTGGCCCGCGTCAACGCCAACCGCTTCCTGGCCACGCCCGACAAGAAGTTTTCCGATGCCGTCCTGGCCCAGTTGGCCGCTACCGAGACCGCGCTCAAGGCCCTCACCCGCGACGGCCGCGGCCGTCGCGCGGCTGAAGCCGTGGCCCCGATCCTGGCCGCCTACAGCCAGGACTTCACCCAGATCATGAACGACACCACCGAGATGGAGCGTCTGGTTTCGGTGGAGGCCGCCGCCCTGGCCACGGAATTCGCCGCCCTAGCCACCAAGGTTCGGGAATCCCAGGTGATCGTGCTGTCCGATTTGGGCCAGTCCGCCGAGGACACCATCGACCGCCAGGAAGCCTGGTCGAAGATTCTGTCCCTGGCCGCCGTCATCCTCGGCCTCGCCCTGGCGATCATCATCGCCCGCTCCATCCTGCGCCCCATCGATTCCATCACCCATGTGATGGGCAAATTGTCGGGCAACGATCTTGGGGTGACGATTCCCTACGCCGACCGAGGCGACGAGATCGGGCTGATGGCCAAGGCCCTGGCCCATTTCAAGGATCAGCTGGTGCGTGTCCGCCAATTGGAAAGCCAGCAGGAACAGCAGAAGAAGCAGGCCGAGGCCGACCGCCTGATGGCCATGCGCAAGATGGCCGACACCTTCGAAGATAGCGTCGGCAAGGTCATCGAGACGGTGACCTCGGCGGCCACCGAATTGCAGGCCGCCTCGGGCCAGATGGCCGGCACCGCCACCGAGACCAGCGCCCAGGCCACCACCGTCGCCTCGGCGGCCCAGGAAGCCTCGGCCAATGTGGAGACGGTCGCCGCCGCCACTGAGGAACTGGCCGCCTCCATCAACGAAATCTCCGTGCAGGTGGAGCGCTCGCAATCCGTGGCCGAACGGGCCCGATCCGAGGCCGGGCACACCACCGATCAAGTGCGCTCCCTGTCGGAGAATGTCGGCAAGATCGGCGAGATCGTCAGCCTGATCAACGACATCGCCGCCCAGACCAATCTCCTGGCGCTCAATGCCACCATCGAGGCGGCCCGCGCCGGCGACGCCGGCAAGGGCTTCGCCGTGGTGGCCAATGAGGTCAAGAACCTGGCCAACCAGACGGCAAGGGCGACCAGTGAAATCGCCAACCAGATCTCCGCCGTCCAGCAAAGCACCTCGGCGGCGGTCACCGCCATCGACAGCATCTCCAAGGTCATCAGCGAGATGGGCGAGATCAGCGCCTCGGTCGCCTCGGCGGTGCAGCAGCAAACCGCCGCCACCGGCGAGATCGCCCGCAACGTGGAGCAGGCCTCGGCCGGCACCCAGGAAGTCTCGGCCAACATCGTCTCGGTGGAACAGGCCGCCGGCGAAACCGGCGCCGCCGCCGAGCAGATCAAGGAATCCTCGGCCGATCTGTCCAAGCAGGCGGAATTCCTCCGCCACGAAGTCGCAACCTTCCTCAATCAGGTGCGCGCCGACAAGAAGGACATGGTGCTGCTGCGCTGGGACAATGCCCTCGACACCGGCGTGGCGTCGCTGGACAAGCATCACCGTCAGCTGTTCGATCTGGTCAACACCGTCTATCGCCAGATGATGGGCGGCGAAGGCGGTGCCGGTGCCGCCGGAATGCTGGCCGAACTGGACCGCACCATGCACGCCCATTTCGAGGAGGAAGAGGCGATCATGGCCCGCCACGCCTATCCCGCACTCGACTCTCATCGTCGCGGCCACCAGGCGTTCTTCCAGCGGGTCGACCAGTTGCGCGCCGCCCTGGCCGCCGGGCAGGGCCAGGCCGCAGCCGAGATGTTCGACTATGTCTCCACCTGGCTGGTGGAGCATATCCGCAAGGAGGACGGCGCCCTGGCCCGCTTCCTGGCCGAGCGGAAGGCCGCCTGAAGACCGGGTCTGGCCACCGCCCCATGACGGTTATATTGCGGCGCAATATGTCCTATTGACTCGCTGCTATCGGCACGCCATAGTCTCGCCATGTTGCATTGCAGCATTCGCGCACTGCGCGAACCTGCATCCACGCCAGACCCGAGGAGTCCGCCATCATGACCACCGCCAAGGCCAAGCCGGCCCCCACCCCCGCCGCCAAGACCGCCGCTCCCGCCGCCAAGGCCGTTGTCGCCGCCCCGGTGAAGGCCACGAAGGCCGTCGCCGCTCCCGCCGCCGCCGTGAAGGCCCCCATTGCCGCGGCCCACGCCGAAGCCGTCAAGACCCTCGAAGAAGCGGTGATCGTCTCCAAGGAGACCATCGAGACCGTGGTGAAGGCCTCCGCCGACGCCGCCGTCAAGAATTACGACAGCGCCGCCAAGGGCTACGACAAGGCCGTCGCGTCGGCCAAGGAGCATGTGGAAGCCGCCGTCGCCGTGGGCAAGGAAACCATCGAGAGCGTCGTCAAGGCCTCGGCCGATGTGGCCACCAAGGGCTACGACAAGGCGGTTGCCTTGGGCAAGGAGCAGGTCGACGTGGCCGTCGCCACCTCCAAGGAGACCATCGAGCAGGTGGTCAAGGCCTCGTCCGAAGCCGCCGCCAAGGGCTACGACAAGGCCGTCGCCATCTCCAAGGAGCAGGTCGAGGCCGCCGTGAAGGCCCAGACCGCCGCCTATAAGGGCTATGAGGATATC
>JACQAD010000307.1 GCA_016195125.1 Magnetospirillum sp. | reverse complement strand
CCATGGCGGCCGAATCCGAGGTCATCGCCTGCCAGTGCCACATCTCGGCGGCCTTCAACGCCGGTAATCTGGAAGAGGCCGGCCATCTGTCCATTCGCCTGAAATACCTGGCCAAGCTGGCCGATGAAGCCCGGTCCAAGAAGTCACGCGCCCTGCGCCTGCCCTAGAATGATGAGGTTGCCCTAGCATGCTGTTGCAGTTGCACGAACCCGGTGAAAGCCCCGCGCCCCACGAATCCGAACGCGGTCTGGCCGTCGGCATCGATCTGGGCACCACCAATTCGGTGGTGGCTCTGGCCCGCGAGGGGGAGACCGAGGTTCTGCGCGATGGCGAGGGCAAGGGCCTGATCCCCTCCGTGGTCTATTACAGTGATGACGGCGAGGTGGTGGTGGGCCAGTCGGCGCGGCGGATGATCCTGGAATATCCCGACCACGTGGTCAGTTCGGTCAAGCGCCTGATGGGTCGCGGCACCGAGGATCTGAAGACCCTGGCCGGAACCCTGCCCTATACCCTGGACGTGGCCGCCGACGGCGGCATGGTGCGTCTGTCGGTGGCGGGGCGCTCCCTGACCCCGGTGGAGGTCTCGGCCGATATCCTGCGCGCCGTCAAGGCCCGCGCCGAGGAGGCCCAGGGCAAGAGCGTCGATCGCGCCGTGGTCACCGTTCCCGCCTATTTCGACGACGGCGCCCGCACCGCCACCAAGGACGCCGCCCGTCTGGCCGGGCTGGAGGTGCTGCGCCTGGTCAACGAGCCCACCGCCGCCGCCTTGGCCTACGGCCTGGACAACGCCGCCGAGGGCCTTTACGCCGTCTATGATCTGGGCGGCGGTACCTTCGACATCTCCATCCTGCGCATGGAAAAGGGGGTGTTCCAGGTCAAGTCCACCGGCGGCGACGCCGCTTTGGGCGGTGACGACATCGACCACGCCATCGCCGAGCGCTTCCTGGCCGAACGCCACAAGGAACACGGGACCGAGACCATCACGGCGGGCGAGGCCAAGCAGGCCCTGGCCACCGCCCGGGTCGCCAAGGAATGCCTGACCGGCCGCACCGCCAGCGATTGGATGATCGAGGTGGACGGCAAGCCGTCGCGCCATTCCATGACCCGCGACGAACTGGATGCCCTGGCCCTGCCCTGGGTCGACAAGACCATCACTATCTGCCGCGGGGTCATTGCCGATGCCGGCATCGAAGTGGCGGATATCCAGGGTGTGGTTCTGGTGGGCGGCTCGACCCGCATGCCCCTGGTAAGGCGCAAGGTCAAGGAATTGTTCGGCCGCGAGCCCCTGTCCGACATCAACCCCGACGAGGTGGTGGCGGTGGGCGCCGCCCTGCAGGCCGAGGCCCTGACCGCCGGGTCCGATACCCTGCTGCTGGACGTGACTCCCCTGTCGCTGGGCATGGAGACCATGGGCGGAATCGTCGAGAAGATCATTCCGCGCAACACCCCCATTCCGGTGGCCATGGCCCAGGAATTCACCACCTACCAGGACGGCCAGACCGCCATGTCCATTCATGTGGTGCAGGGCGAGCGCGAGATGGTCGACCAGTGCCGCTCCCTGGCCCGCTTCGTGCTGCGCGGCATTCCCAACATGGCCGCCGGCGCGGCGCGCATCCGCGTCACCTTCACCGTCGATGCCGACGGCCTGCTGACCGTCTCGGCCAGCGAGGCCACCACCGGCGTGGAACAGCAGGTGGCGGTGAAGCCGTCCTACGGCCTGACCGAGGATGAAATGGCCGATATGCTGCGCGATTCCCTGGTCAACGCCAAGGGCGACATGGAATCGCGCCTGTTCGCCGAGACCGTGGTGGAGGCCCGCCGCTCGGTCCTGGCGGTCCAGGCGGCGCTGAATGCCGATGCAGACCTCTTGTCTAAGGCCGAGCGACAGGATATCGATGTCGCCATCGCCGGAGTGGATGCAGCCATCGCCTCCGGCGACCGTGACGCCGTCACCCAAGCGTCGGAGGGCCTGGAGGCTGCCACCAAGATGTTCGCCGAGCGGCGGATGGACCGTGGCATCCGGGCGGCCCTGGCCGGGATGGCGGTGGAAAAGCTCGACGACGCCCTTGGTGGCGACTGATAAGGAAAAGGCCCTCTCATGCCCAAGTTGACGTTCATCACCCCGGACGGGAACCGCAAGGAAGTCGATGCCGCCGAGGGTTTGTCGGTGCTCGAAGTGGCGCACCGCAACAAGATCGAGCTGGAAGGCGCCTGCGAGGGCTCGCTGGCCTGCTCCACCTGCCACGTGGTGGTCGCCAAGGAATGGTACGACAAGCAGTCCCCGGCCACCGAGGACGAGGAAGACATGCTGGACCTGGCCTTCGGCCTGACCGCCACGTCGCGCCTGGGTTGCCAGATCATCATGAGCAAGGATCTGGACGGCCTCACCGTCACCCTGCCGGCGGCCACCCGCAACATGATGGTCGACAAGAAGTAGCCCGCCCGTATTGCCCTCTCCCCCGGCGGGAGAGGGTTGGGTGAGGGGGAGGAGGCGCTCCATGAAGTGGGCCGACACCGTCGACATCGCCATCGCCCTTGAAGAGGCGCATCCCGACGCGGATAACGTCAATTTGCGCTTCACCGATCTGCATGCCTGGGTTTGCGCCTTGCCCGGCTTCGCCGACGATCCCGCCAAGTCCAACGAGAAGGTTCTGGAAGCCATCCAGATGGCCTGGATCGACGAACGGGATTAGACTCGCCGGTCCCCCTCACCCCGACCCTCTCCCGCCAGGGGAGAGGGGGGAGTTGACCGATGCCCCTGTTGACACTGCTGCCGATCCCGGATCTTGCCGCCTTCGCCGCCTTTCTGGCGCTGTGGGCCGGCTATACCATCGTCGCCGACCGCCTGACCGTGGATGGACACACCTTGCTGGCGGCCACGGCCCGGCATCGGCGCACCTGGATGCGCAACATGTGCGATCGCGAGGTGCGGGTCACCGACAGCGCGCTCCTGGGCAATCTGATGCGCAGCGTGTCGTTCTTCGCCTCGGCTTCCATCCTGATCCTGGGCGGGCTGGTGGCGCTGCTGGGGGCGGGCGAGCGGGCCTATGCGGTGGTCCAGGATCTGCCCCTGGTGGCGGATTCGCCCAGGGGGGTGTTCGAGACCAAGGTGGTGCTGCTGGCCGGCGTCTTCGTCTACGCCTTCTTCCAGATCACCTGGTCGCTCCGGCAGTTCAATTATTGCTGCGTCCTGATGGGGGCGGCGCCGTCGCCCGAGGCGCCGGCGGCGGATAAGGACGTCTATGCCGACAATGCGGCGCGTCTCAACGCCCTGGCCGCCCACAGCTTCAATCGCGGCTTGCGCGGCTATTATTTCGCCCTGGCCCTGATGACCTGGTTCATCCATACCGGGGTGATGGTGGCGGTGACCTTGCTGGTGGTCGCCGTGCTGTACCGCCGCGAATTCCGCTCCAAGACCCTGAAGGCCCTGAACGCGGCGATTCCGCTTATTCCGCCAGGAAGATCTTGATGTTGGCGGCCTTCATCAGCTCGCGCTTGGGCTGACGCAGGGGCTTGATGGCCACCAGATCGACGATCATCTCCTCGACCACGTTCCGCAGGCCGTCGATCTGCTCGATGATCTGGGGCGGCATCATGCCGTTGAAGCGGCGCTTGGGGACGGAATAGGTGATCAGCTCGGGCTGCCAGTCGCCGCGATAGCCGTAATCGGCCCGCCAGTACCAGGGCTGGGAGAAATAACCGAAGCTCCGCGCGAAATAGGGCCGCACATGGGTGGGGTCGGTCCAGGCGGAATCGTGGGCGCCGTGGGGAACCCTGATCTGCATGGTGGCGCCCGGCCTGGCGATGCGCCACAGCTCCTGCATCAGCGGCAGCGGCTCGGGAATATGCTCCAGCAGATGCGAGAGCAGGAATTCATCGATGCTGTCATCCTCGAAGGGCAGGGGAGTGGTGGCGCACAGCGACAGGTCGGCGATGACGTCGACGCCGGGCAAGGCCATGCTGTCCAGATTGATCCAGCCCGCGCGGCTGTCGCGGCCGCAGCCGAGATTGAGCTTGCGTCCGGTGGGCTTGGAGGAAGCCGGGGATTTGGAGGGAGCGGCGGACTTCTTCTTGGCGGACATGGGCTGGTCCCGGCTGGCGAAAGGTGGTTCATGCTATACAGGCACCACGGACCCGTTGCAACGCGCCCCGGCCATCTTCTACAACAGGCGCCATGAACAGTCTCGGCATCAATAAGCCCGCCTCCGCCACCCGCGTGGTGGTGGCCATGTCCGGCGGAGTGGATTCCTCGGCCACCGCCGCCCTGCTCAAGGAGCAGGGCTATGACGTGGTCGGCGTGACCCTGCAGCTCTACGACATGGCCCAAAGCGGCATCGAGCCCGGCGCCTGCCGCCCCAATACCTGCTGCGCCGGCAAGGACATCTATGACGCCCGCGCCGTGGCCGATGCCCTGGGCATTCCCCATTACGTGCTGGATTTCGAGCAGGCTTTTCGGAACGACGTCATTGACCGTTTCGCCGCCTCGTATCTGGCCGGGCGTACGCCGATCCCCTGCGTGCTGTGTAATCAGACCGTGAAGTTCCGCGATCTGCTGGGCGTCGCCCAGGATCTGGGGGCCGATGCCCTGGCCACCGGTCATTACGTGCGCCGCCGCCTTGGGCCGCAAGGGCCGGAATTGTGGACCGGAAGCGATCCCGGCCGCGACCAGAGCTATTTCCTGTTCGCCACCACGCGGGCGCAACTGGACTTCCTGCGCTTTCCCCTGGGCGACATGGCGGGCAAGGACGAGACCAGGGCCATCGCCGCCCGCCACCATCTGCCGGTGGCGGCCAAACGCGACAGCCAGGATATCTGCTTCGTCCCCGACGGCGATTACGCCGGGCTGGTCGAACGCCTGCATCCCGGCGCCGCCCGGCCGGGCGAGATCGTCGACGGGACCGGCAAGGTGCTGGGACGACACCCTGGCATCATCCACTACACCATCGGCCAGCGCAAAGGCCTGGGCCTGGGCGGCGGCCCGCCGCTCTACGTGGTGAGGCTGGAGGCCGAGACCGGACGGGTGGTGGTGGGCGGCAAGGACGAACTGAATTGCCTGTCCCTGGAGGTCGAGGCCCTCAACTGGCTGGGCGGCGACGAGATGGAGGCGCGGGTGGCGGTCAAGATCCGCTCCACCCGCCCCGCCGCCCCGGCCCTGCTGCGGCGCCTCTCCGATGATCGCGCCGAGGTGATCCTTGATCGACCGGAACAGGGCGTGGCGCCTGGACAGGCCTGTGTCTTTTACCAGGGCGAGCGTGTCCTGGGGGGCGGCTGGATCATGCCCGCGCGTGGGTCTTGACAGCGCCTTTCCAGAACATTATACCGACCGCTCTCGACGCGATGGCGGGGTAGCTCAGCTGGTTAGAGCACGGGAATCATAATCCTGGGGTCGGGGGTTCAAGTCCCTCTCCCGCTACCATCGAAATCAAAGGCTTAGCTCTGAAAATGAGCTAAGCCTTTTGGTTTTTTGGGCCTCTAGGGGACATTCTAGGGGACAAAAACCGAGGGAATGCGGGCTTGGTTCGGCAAGCCACGACGTTGCCCCGGACGAATCGGCAGTGCCGCCTGTCCCCTAACGTCCCCTAAGAACGCCTCCACGGTCTGCCAGGGGACAAGTTCTCGACTCGTCCCCACCCTCCGCATTACCCTCATTGGTGCCTACCGGTGCGGCTTTTTCACCGAGGCATCGCGATGCCTCCCGAAAGGGAGAAATCCGATGTTTCAGTATGAAAAGCGGCTCGTGTCGAAGAAGGAGCTGAAGAGCGTCTGCGGCATCCCGTACACGCCCCAGCACATCGGGCGGCTCGAAGCGGCGGGGAAATTCCCCAAGCGGGTAAACCT
>JACQAD010000306.1 GCA_016195125.1 Magnetospirillum sp. | reverse complement strand
TGTACGACGAGGAATTCTACAAAGCGCTCGGCGGCTATGCCGATTACTGCATCACCAACCTGCCGTGGATCAACCCCAAGACCACCATGTCGCAGGCCCTGCTCAAGGCCTTCAACAAAGCCTATCCTAACGATTTGTTCGAGATGAACATCGGCTTCACCTTCGAGGCCATCCTGATCGCCGCCGACGCGGCCAAACGGGCCGGGTCCACCGAGCCCAAGGCTCTTCTGGAGGCTCTGCCCACCACCAACATCACCGAGCATGTGATGATCGGCGGCCCGATCGTGTTCGATGCCAAGGGGCAGAATGGCAATACCCGTTCGGCGACAATTCAGAATTTCGGCAGTAAGCCCATGGTTGTTTTCCCGGCCGAGGCCGCCGAGGCCAAGGCGGTTTTCCCCGTTCCGGGCTGGCAACAGCGCGGCTGATGTTGTAAAAGCCGACGGCCGCTCATTCCGGGCGGCCGTCGGATTTTGCGCATGACCATCGACCTCGCCAATCAGATCATTACCGGCCTGCTGACCGGATTGGTCTACAGCCTGATGGCCCTGGGGCTGTCGGTGATCTTCGGGGTCGTCCGCGTGGTCAATTTCGCCCATGGCGAGATGACGGCGCTCGCCATGTATGCCGCCTGGGGCCTGGCGACCTACCTCGATCTTGATCCCTTGCTCGGGTTGCCACTGATCGCGGCATTGCTGTTCTGCCTGGGCTACGGATTGCAGCGCGGCCTGATCGACAGCTTTATCTCCAAGCCCGAGCACATGCAATTCATCCTGCTGGTCAGCATGGCCATCATCATGGTCAACGGGTCGCTGCTGGGATTCGGACCCGATGCCCACGGCGTCCAGGTCTCCTACGGCTTCGACACCTACGAGATCGGGCCATTGCTGGTGGATAAGGTGCGGTTGCTGGCGGCGGCGGCCTCCCTGGCCGTCTCACTGCTGATGATGCTGTTTTTCCAGAAGACCATGACCGGCAAGGCCATTCGCGCCTGCGCCGATAATCTGGTGGGAGCCAGGGTGATCGGCCTGGACGTCAAGCGCCTCTATGCCGTGACCTTCGGCATCGGCTCGGCCTGCGTCGGGGCGGCGGGAGCCTTGCTGTCCATGCTGATCGACGTGATGCCGCCCACCGGACCGGAACTGACCCTGCTGGCCTTCATCATCGTCATCGTCGGCGGCTTGGGCAGCATGGGCGGCGCGCTGCTCGGCGGCATGCTGATCGGCGTATCCGAGGTTTTGGCCGGCTATTTCCTGATGCCGTCCATGAAGGGCATGTTCAGCTTCGCCATCCTGATCCTGGTTCTGATTCTGCGGCCCCAGGGGCTGCTGGGGGCGCGCAAATGAGCCGCCAGGCCATTCTTCTCGGTCTGTTGTTAGCCGCCTTCGTCGTGGCCCCGGCCTTCGCCGGTCCCTACCTGCTGTCGGTGATGGTGGTGGTGATGTACTTCGCCTATGTGGGCCAGGCCTGGAACATCATGATGGGCTTCGCCGGCCAGTTGTCCCTGGGCCATACAATCTATGTGGGGCTGGGCGCCTATACGGCGGCGGCCCTGTTCGTCCATTTCGGCATTCCCGCCATCTTCGGCCTGTTTGCTGCGGCGGCGGTGGCGGTGGCGGCCGGCAGCATCATCGGGGCTCTGGGCTTTCGCTTTGGGGTCAAGGGCGTCTATTTCGCCCTGTTGACCATCGCTTTCGCCGAATTCACCCGCATCCTGTTCGAGCATTTCACCGCCCTGGGCGGCACCGGAGGATTGTTTCTGCCGGTGGGCAGCCGAGACAGCTTCGACCTGATCCATCTGCGCGGCCATCCGCTGATGTTCTACTACCTGATCCTGGCCATGTGCGTGGGCATCTTCCTGCTGTGCCGTAAATTGCTGAATTCCCGCCTGGGCTATACCTGGCTGGCGGTGCGCGAGGATCAGGACGCGGCGGCGGCTCTGGGGATCAACGTCTTTCGGGCCAAGCTCACCGCGGTGATGCTGTCAGCCGGGCTGACCGCCCTGGGGGGCGTCTTCTTCGCCTTCTATTACAACAACCTGTTCCCCAATCAGGCCTTCGGCATGAACCGCTCCATCGAGATCATCCTGGCCCCCATCGTCGGTGGCCTGGGGACTTTGTTCGGGCCGATCCTGGGGGCTCTGATCCTCACCCCCCTGGGCGAGGGCATCACCGCCGCCACCGAGGCCATGGGCTTCAAGGCCGCCGGCATCAAGCAGCTTTGCTACGGTCTGTCGCTGCTGGCCATCGTCAAGTTCCTGCCCGAGGGAGTGTGGCCGTGGCTGCGCCTGCGCCTGGGCCTCGGTGATGGGGAGGAGGGGGAGTGAGCCCGTCGCCGCCGCCCCTGCTTCTGATCGAAGGACTGGTCAAGCACTTCCGCGGCCTGCGGGCTGTGGATGGAGTGAGCTTTCGCGTCGAGGCCGGTGAAATTGTCGCTCTCATTGGGCCGAACGGCGCCGGAAAAACTACTGTTTTCAATATGATCGCCGGCGTCTTTGAACCGGATGGCGGCCGTGTCGAACTGGAAGGACGATCGCTGATCGGCCTGCGCCCGGATCAGGTCTGCCGCGCCGGCGTGGGGCGAACCTTTCAATTGGTGAAGCCCTTCGGCAATCTCAGCGTCGAGGAGAACGTGGTGGTGGGCGCCCTGCGCTGGACCCACGAAATCACCAAGGCCCGCGCCCAGGCCCGCGAGGTTCTGGACCTGCTGGGTCTGGCCGATAAACGCCGTCAGCCGGCTCGCAGTCTGACCCTCCCCGATCGCAAATGCCTGGAGGTAGCCCGTGCCCTGGCCACCAAGCCCAAGCTGCTGCTGCTGGACGAGGTCATGGCCGGCTTGCGTCCGGCGGAGACCGACCGCATGGTCGAGACCTTCCGGCGCCTCAACCGCGAGACCGGGCTCACCATCGTTCTGATCGAGCACGTGATGCGTGCCGTGATGGCTCTGTCCCAGAGGGTGGTGGTGATCAATAGCGGCCAGCCGGTTTGCGAGGGGACGCCGGAAGAGGTGGTGCGCGATCCCCGGGTGCTGGATTGCTATCTGGGCGAGGAGCCGCTCTGATGCTCGAAGTTCGCGACCTCGACCTGTTCTATGGCGATGCCCAGGCCTTGTCCGGGGTTTCTTTCTCGGTTCCCGACGGTTCCATTACCGCCATCGTCGGCGCCAACGGTGCCGGCAAGACCTCGCTGATCCGCGCCATTGCCGGCATGGAGAAGCCTCGGGCGGGAACGATTTGCTTCGATGGTGCCGACATCACCGGCAAGGACAGTTCCGAGATCTGCAATCTGGGCCTTGGCCAAGTGGCGGAAGGCCGCCAGATCTTCCCGACCATGAGCGTCGAGGACAATCTGGATCTGGGCGCCATGGTGCCGCGTGCACGCAAGCTTGCCGCCTCCACCCGCGACGGGGTCTGGCAGATGTTCCCCCGCCTGCTGGAGCGGCGCAGGCAATTGGCCGGTACCCTATCAGGCGGCGAGCAGCAGATGCTGGCCATCGGCCGCTGCCTGATGGGCCAGCCCCGCATGATCATGTTCGACGAGCCTTCGCTGGGGCTGTCTCCGGCCATGGTTCAGGAGGTCTTCGCCATCATTCGCCGCCTGCATGAAGGCGGGTTGACCATCGTGCTGGTGGAGCAGAACGTGGCGGTATCGCTGCACATGGCCGACCATGCCTGCGTCCTTGAAAACGGTCACATCGTCATGGAGGGCCGGGGCGAGGATCTTCTGGGTGATGACGGGGTCCGGGCCGCTTATCTGGGCCTGTAGACGTTCGCTGCAAATCGTTTCAATTCGTTCGGTGCGCCACGGGGTGATCCTTACCCATCATTAACCAACACCCCATACTCTCCGGGGCATAGGCACCTTGGATCGAGCTCGACGAAAATGAACACTTCGCTTCTTGAATTGATCTCCGATGCTATCGAAGCCGCCAAGGCTGGCGGTATTGATCGCGCCATCGCCCTGGACTACGCGGCCAAGGTCATTCAGCAGACAGATGATGGAATGCCGCTATCGGTGGCTCGCCGCATCGCCCAGAACCTGCTTCCCGCAAGCAATCCCCACCACATGGCGGCCTGATCGGCTTGGCATGGTTCTGGCGGAAGGGGAGGGATTCGAACCCCCGGAGGCTTGCACCCCTGCGGTTTTCAAGACCGCCGCATTAGACCACTCTGCCACCCTTCCATATGGGGGAGGGTTTACCTCAGCACCGCGATCGGTGCAATGGCTAGCTGGGTGGGAAAAACGACTCTTGCCTTAATGACAGCGGGCGGTATTCCTGGCATCAATCCACGAATTGATCCGCACGGGGAGAGCCATGTTCCTGCTGTCCAAGCTCCTCGGCCTGGTGACCGATCCCGCCCTGATTTTTTACATCCTGCTGTTCGTCGGCATGGT
>JACQAD010000286.1 GCA_016195125.1 Magnetospirillum sp. | reverse complement strand
GGGCCGACCGGGTTGCCGTCCTCGTCGGTGACCACCGCCGAAAAATACAGGCTGCCCTCATCGACAATGTCGGCCAGCGACAGGAACATGCCGTTGATCAGGCCAAGATCGGACTGGTTCTTGAGGCAGATGATCTTCTCGCCCGGCCCCGTAGGCAGCAACGAGCCACCGAATCCGGCGGCACGGCGGAGCGCATTGTTCAACTGGAACCGGGTGGCGTTGCGGCCGCAAATCACCTGACCGCCGCGGAGGGCCTGACCGGGGGTAACGTCGGCCATGCGCATCTTCCAGGCATAATCGTCGTATTGGCCGAAGCCGATGGGCTGGCCTTCGCGGGCCATGGTGGCGAGGCGGATGATGGCGCTCTCGGCGGCCTGGCGGTGGATCTCGGTCAGCATGATGTCGGGGGCCTGTTGGGTGAAGGCGCCCTCGCCCTTGATTGGCGGCAACTGGCCGGGATCGCCCAGCACCAGGATGGGGCGACCGAAGCTCATCAGGTCGCGGGCCATCTCGTCTCCGACCATGGACACCTCGTCCAAGACGATCAGCTTGGCGCTGGCGGCGGGGCTGTCGGGATTGAGGGCGAAGCGCGGCTTCTTCATGTCACGCAACGTCTGGCGCATGGCCTCGATGGCGGCCTCGGCGGCGGTACGGTCGAAGCCGGTGAGATGGCGGGCGTCGATTTCCGCCTGGGCGATGCGCTTGCCCGCTTCCTCGATCTCCTCATCGGTGGCCTCGATGACGCTGTAGATCAGGCTATGGATGGTCCGCGCCGGAGTTCCCTTGCGGCGCAGCACCAGGGCGGCCTTGCCGGTGAAGGTGGCGGTGACCACACCGGGACGATCCTCGGCATGGGGGCTGAGGCCCAGATCGTCGAGGGCGAATTTCAGCACGGTGGACTTGCCGGTCCCGGCAAAGCCGAACAGCCGGAACACCTGCTGTTCGTCGGTGCGGGTCTGAAACCAGTCACGGATGGCGGCGATGGCCTGGGCTTGCGTGTCGGACGGGGTGATGTCGCCCATCATCGTCACCGGGCCTGGAAGCGTTTCTCGACCTCGGCCAACCGATTGGTCAGGGTGGAGGCCATGGCGATCAGGGCGGCGATGTCGGTGCGCAGTTGCTCGATCTCGGGATCGGTGCGGATGGGACCGTAGGCGGCTTCCCGGATCTGCTCGATCATCTTGCGCGGCAGCTTCAATTCCTCGGCGACACGCTGATCGGAATAGCCATCCAGGTACATGCCCTTGGCATCGTCGAACACCCCGTCCAGCTTGTGGCGGATGCGCATGCGCTCGTCGGGGGTGGCGGGGCGGACGGCAGGGGTGATGGCGGTCATCGGGGGCTCCTTATTGGCGGTTGGGATGGCGGGGATGGCGGGGATGGCGGGTTTCGCCGCGGTGGCGGATCGACAGGCTTTCGGTACGATGGGCATGGCCGGCTTGATTCTCGCGGGAGGAGCCGCCTTGCAGTCGGGGCAGATGGTGCGGCTGGCGCGGTTCTTGTCGCAGTCCCACCCTTTGGCCTTGGCCCGCCGCTCGACGTTGTCGGCGTGACGATTCGCGGTGAGGGTGAGATCGAGGGTGTCGCCGCACGCGGCGCACCAGATCCGGGCGATGGTGCGGGGGCCGCCGGTCTCGCGAATCTGGAGGATCTCGTAGCTCAAGGGGCGATGTTTCGTCGTCATCGTGCATCTCCCCAGCAGCGATCCTGCCACGAGCAGGATGAATGCCAGCCGCCGCTGGTCTTGCCGCCGCGGCAGACCACCGAGCTGCGTTCGGCGACCGCGCGGGGCAGCAGCTCCTGGGCGTCGCTGGCCTGCACCACCTGGACGGCGCGGTCGCTCATGATCTGGGCTAGGGCGGCGTCGAACGGCACCAGCTCGCAGTGGATTTCCCAGGTGTCGCGGTTGAGCGCGGTAAACAGCGCCGGGGCCGGCAGATCCATATAGGCCTGATAGAGGGCAAGCTGGGCGGCATAGACCGGCTTGGACAGCACCACGCCGCGCTTGACCACGTCCTTCCACGAGGAAACGCCGAGGGCCTTGTTTTCCCATAATGCTGGATAGGCCATGGTTACCGGGCCGCCGACCAGGCAGCCGTCGATATGGCCCTTGAAGCGTCCGCCCAGCGCCGAGAACCCGAACTGCCGCCCATCACGGCGCTCGGTGCGTAGATCGAACCCCGCAGCCCGCAGCCAAGCCGCCACCACGTCTTCACCGCGGTGTCCGGCTTCGAAGATGCGGAGCGTCTTGGGTTCGAAATCCCGCCCGTCGTCCTTGGGGATGGCGAGATAGTCGTACTGGATCTGGCGCGGGCATTCGCGCCCCAATCCAGAGGTGCTGACATACTGGCGGGCGGCCTGTGCCCGGTTGCGGGACACCAGGGCGGCATCGATGGCGGCGTTGATCGCCATGGTGATGCCGGGATCGCGAGCCGGCCTCTGGTATTGGCAGCCGGAGCCATGATTCAGGTCGAGCATGATCGGCTCCCTAAAATGGGATTTCGTCGTCGAACGGCAGGCCGGAGCGTTCCTTGACGCCCGCCTGCCGCTGCATGGACTCGACATAGCCGGTGACGGCCGCCTCGATCAGCCGGTCGATGTCGGCGGCGGAGCGGTTATAGAAATGCTCCATCAGGCCCAGGGCGGTCAGGGTCTCGGCGAAGGGACGCCGGGCATCCTTGATGGCCTGGGTTTCTCGGGCGGTCTTGTCGATCATGCCGTTGCTCCGTCGGGCGATCTCGGCGCCAGCCTGTTGGCAGGGGCGAGAGCAGAATCCGTAATGGGGAAAGTCGTCGTGGCGCAGGCGGTGGACGTAGCCGAAGCCCCTGGCCTCGCGGCCGCAGATGGAGCAGACCGCTACCCCAGCAAGAGCAGGGTCAGCTCCGGGTGCTGATCGGGCTCCGCCTTGATCCGCTGCGAGGCCAGCACGATGAAGCTGCCGATGGCGTTGGAGGCCATGGCCTCCAGCTCCCACATGGCCAGCGCCCTTATGGGCTGGTGCAGTTTTCCTCGGGCTTCGAGCCATTCGCCGATCGCCTTTGCCGCTTGGCGCGTCGTATGCGCCTGCCATTCATCATCGGTCATGGTGGGGCCGCCCGCCCGAGGACGAGCGGCATCTCCCTCAGCCATTGAGCCAAGCCGGGCCGTTGGCCGCCGGCTGCGGTGAGGCCTGCGGCGGGGCCGCCGCCGGGGGCTGCTGAGTCCACGACGCACCACCCGGCTGTTGCGCGCCAGCCGAGGATGAAGGCGCCGGAGCCGCATCGGCCGCCCAGGCGGGGGCGTTCTGCGCCACCGTGCCCGAAGCCGACTTCTGCGGCTTGGCATCAACCGGATCGGGTTCGACCTCTTCGCCCCGCATCACCGCGTCGAATTGCGGCTCTCCTGGCAGCACTACATTGGCCAGCTTGTTCCTGGCGCGGAATTTGGGATCGGAGGGAGGCTCAACCATGATGCGGGCGACGAAGACGATGCCGTCCAATTGTTTCAAGCCCTGGATCACCCGCTTGGCCTTGGCCGCCTCGCTCATATCCTTGGGGTTGAGGCCCAGCGCGCTGTCGACCATGGCGCGGAATGATGCCTTCGAGATGTTCCAGCCCTTGCTCTGGCCCTTGTCGTCCAGCTTGCCGCCCGAGACGGTGAAGTTCTGCCAGAATTTGCGGCGCACGAACCGCCCCTCGACCACGGTGAATTCGCAATCGAGCATTTTGGCGTCGCTGTCCGCCGAGGCCTTGAGCAGGCCGGCATCCATGGGGGCCGAGCCGTTGGTGCCGCCGGGGCGGATGGTCATGCGGATCTTGGCGAAGGTGCCATCGGGGATCACTTCTCCCTGGGGCATCATCTGGGGTTGGGCATCGTTAAAATCGTAGGTCATGGGGAAATCTCCTCTCGGTCAGGCGGGGATACGGTTGATCTTGGCCAGCAAGGCGCCGAGATCGGGGGCCTCGGTCACCTCCAGGCGGCCGGAGCGGTCCTTGGCAGGCAGGCCGTAGGGATTGCCGGAGCGGCAAACGAGGCGGCGCTCGGTCGCCTTTTCGTCCAGCAGCCAGTTGCCCTCGGCATCCTGGGAGAACAGGTGCATGGAGATGACCTGATCGACGATGCCGGGCAGTTCGCGCCCCGCCTTCGATCCCTCCATCTGCGGCTGCCAACTGGTAGCGTTGAACTCGTCGGTGACCTTTTCCAGCACGCCGACGAAGATCACCGTCTTGCCGGGGGCATGCTGCAGGTGCTTCAGCGCCTGGATCACTTCGCGGCCCAGCAGGCCATAGGCGCCACGGATATCGGGCTTGCCGGTGCGATCCGAAAATGCCTCGGGTTGCTGCTTGGCGAAGGCCATGGCCTGGCGAGTGAGGTCGGTGATGGAATCGACGAAGATCACCGGCATGGTGGCGAGGAATTCCTCGACTCCCGATCCGGCATAGAGCGAGCGCACATGCTGGTGGTGCTGGGCGCTGTAGAAGGCGTTGGGATCGACCGCCGGATCGGGGCCGCCGATCAGCACCACCAGATCGCGGAAGTCGCCGAAGCTGCGCACCGGAATGCTGGCGCCGGGCCAGTCCTGCACCGACTTCATGCCGGCCTCCAGGTCGAGGCAGACGGTCTGGCCGGGCGGCAGGGTTTTCAGCAGCGAGGTCTTGCCACAACCAGGCGGGCCGAAGATGGCCACCGAGGTTTTATTGCCGGCGGACGAAAGGCGTTCATCGGCAGTGATGATGCGAATGGCCATGGGGAGATTCTCCAATTCAGAGCGGGGACGACGGGGCTTTGACCGGGCGCCGAAGGGATACCTGCCCGCCCTTGCGGTACGGGCTGCCCCGTCGTTGTCTCAGGGGGCGATGGGTTTCAGCACGAAGCTGGGCTTGCCGGTCTTCACCGTGCGGGCGGCCTGGAAGGCAGTTCGGATGTGGGCTGGCCAGGCGGCGTATTTTCGCTCCGGCACCTTGAAGGCGAGATCGACGTATTCGGCCGGATCGTCACCGGCGGCGCGGATGCGTTCGACGGTGGCCGCCAGTTGCTCCTGATCCCAGTCCACCTTCTTGGGCAGATCAACCGCCACGGTGACGGCGCCATCATCGAAACGCACCGTGCCGGTGTCCTTGCCCTCGCGGCTCCGCAACTCGGCGGCGATGGTGCCGTATTTCCTGTCCAGCGCTCCATCGAGCCGGTCCTTGACGGCCTTGGCCCGACGCAGGGACTCGTCGACCTCCTCCTGGAGCATGGCCAGCATCTCGGCCGGCAGGGTGGCGACATCACCGACCGGCATGCCGAACAGATCGCCGAGGCTGGGGCGGTTGGGGATGGTCATTGAGCGATCCTCCGGCAACCGGCACCGTCAGTGTTGTGCTTTTGTTCGGCAAGGTAATCGCGCAGGCGGACCGCCATGGAGAAGGTCAGTCGGCGGCGGCCCTGCTCGATATGGCGCAGCAGGTTGGGATCGTTGACCGCCTTCTTGCAGAACATGGTCGGCGCGGTCCCCGTTTCCGCCAGCCAGTCATCGACCTCTCGCTGGACATCGGCGATGAAGGTGCTGACGTGGTCGGCGATATCGGCTTTGCAGGTGTCCATTCGGTCCCCCTCTGTTTCGATTGAGGGAAATCTATCAAGCTTGACACAGTTAGGACGAATCCTATTTTATGGTCCCGCACAAACCCGAGGAGACTCCATGACCACGACCCTGGCCGACCGCATGCGTGCGCGGATGAAGGAACTGGAGTTACGGCCCCTGCATGTGGCCGAGGCCGCCGGCGTCGGCCGCTCTTTCGTCTACGACATCCTGCGCGGTCGTTCCGCCGACCCTTCCAGCGAGAAGCTCACCCGCGTCGCCGCCGTTCTCCAGATGCCGATCGAGGCCCTGCTCTATGACGAGGACGGTAAACAGGCTCCAGCCGTCACCACCCCGTCCAGGCGCGATTACGTCGCTGTACCGTTCGTCGACGTCGAGGCCGACATGGGAGGCGGGGCCGTGGCGGAAAGCGAGGAAGAAGGCGCTCCCTGGCACTTTCCGAAGTCCTGGCTGCGTGGCGTCCTGCGTCTCAGGCCGGCAGGGTTGAGGCTCATCCGTGTGCGCGGCGACAGCATGGAGCCGACCCTGCTTGGCGGTGACGTGGTGATGCTCGACACCACCCAGACCATCCCCAACCCCACCGGCATCTTCGTTCTGCACGACGGGTTCGGGCTGGTCGCCAAGCGGCTGGAGCGCCTTGCCGGAGGCGAAATCCCCTCTGTCCGCATCATCTCCGACAACAGCCGCTATTCCCCCTACGACCGCAGCGGCGAGGAGATCCGCATCATCGGCCGTATCGTCTGGTTTGCGCGGAATCTGTCCTGAAATTCGGATTAGACCTAATACGTGCGACTGCGCCATAAGAGAACAATCAGAAAACGTTCTCTTGTGGGTGCGCCCATGTCCATTGCCCTTCATCCCGACCACATGACCGCCGCCGAGCGCCTCGACGAAATCGCCGAGATTCTGGCGACCGGGGCCATGCGCCTGATGGCGCGGAAGTCCAGCCGTTTATCTGCTGACAGCGGAGACAGTTCCGTCGACTTCACCGCCAGCCGGAGCGTGTATGGCGTGGAGAACAAACGAAGGAACTCCCGCCCATGACGACCGCGATCCTCACCCAGGTGGCCGAATTGCCGACCTTGCCGACGCCCAAATTGAAGGCCATGTGGCGGGAGCTGACCGGCACCGAGCCGCCGCCCTACAACCGCACCTTCCTGGTCAAACGACTGGCTTACCGAATCCAGGAACTGGCCTTCGGCGGATTATCGATGCAGGCCGAACGCCGCCTCGACGATCTGGTCGATGAGCTGGACGGCAAGAAGAAGCCGAAGCCCAAGGACATGACCGCCCCCATCGTCGGCACCAAGCTGATACGGGAATGGCAGGGCGTGCTGCAGGAAGTGACCGCCCTGGCCGACGGCTTCGAATGGCAGGGCCGCCGCTACCAGAGCCTGTCGGCGGTGGCGCGCGCCATCACCGGCACCCGCTGGAATGGGCCGCTGTTCTTCGGGTTGCGCAAGCATGGCAAGCTGGAGGCCGCCCGATGACCCCGCCCAAACCCATCCGCAAGGTCCGCTGCGCCATCTATACCCGCAAGTCCTCGGAAGAGGGCCTTGAGATGGAATTCAACAGCCTCGACGCCCAGCGGGAATCCTGCGAGGCCTACATCGCCAGCCAGAAGGCCGAGGGCTGGGTGCCGGTGCCCGACCATTACGATGACGGCGGTTTCTCCGGCGGCAACCTGGAACGCCCTGCGCTGAAGCGCCTGCTGGCCGACATCGAGTCCGGCCTGATCGATGTGGTGGTGGTCTACAAGATCGACCGCTTGAGCCGCTCGTTGATGGATTTCTCCAAGCTGGTCGAGGTGTTCGACCGCAACGCCGTCACCTTCGTCTCGGTGACGCAGTCGTTCAACACCACCACCTCCATGGGGCGGCTCACGCTCAACATCCTGCTCAGCTTCGCCCAGTTCGAGCGGGAAGTGATCGGCGAACGCATCCGCGACAAATTCGCCGCCTCGCGCCGCAAGGGCATGTGGATGGGCGGGGTGCCGCCGCTCGGCTACGATGTGGTCGCCCGCAAGCTGGTGGTCAACCAGCCCGAGGCAGATCTGGTCCGCCACATCTTCGACCGCTTCCTCAAACTCGGCTCCGCCACCCTGCTGGTGAAGGAGTTGAACGCCGCAGGCCACCATACCAAGTCCTGGACCACCCAGGACGGCAAGACCCGCGATGGCATGCCTATCACCAAGAACTTCCTCTACAAGCTGCTCGACAACCGGGTCTATCTCGGCGAGGCGGTCCACAAGGGCGAAGCCCATGCTGGCGAGCATCCCGCCATCATCGACCGCGCCACCTGGGACAAGGTGGTGGCGGTGAAGACCGACAATGCGCCTCGGAAGCGGGCCAACGCGGTGCGATCCTCGACCCCGGCGCCGCTGAAGGGGCTGATCCACTGCGCCCATTGCGGTCGGGCCATGACGCCGAGCTCGACCCGCAAGAAGGGGCGGCTGTACCGCTACTATACCTGCATGAAGGCGATCCATTCCGGCCACGAGTCCTGCCCGGTACGCAGCATCGCCGCCGGTGAGATCGAGGCGGCCGTCATCGGACAAGTCCGGGCATTGTTGCGCGCCCCCGAGATCCGGGCGCGGGCCGAACGGATGGCCCCGTCCATGGCGCCCGCCGATCTGCATGTGGCACTCGACCGCTTCGAGGTACTCTGGGACGAGTTGTTCCCGGCCGAACAGGCCCGTATCCTCCAGCTTCTGGTCGAGAAAGTGGCCATCGCCCCAGACGGCGCCGAGGTCCGCCTCCGCGCCGAGGGACTGGCCAGCGTCATCGCCGACATCACCGCCCAGACCGGCGACAGGAGCGCGGCATGACCGCCGGCATCCGGATCGACACCCTGACCATCCGCGTGCCGCTGACCCTGCGGCGATATGGTGGCCGCAAACTGGTGATCGTGCCGGAGGGCGAAGGCGTTCCGGTACGC
Organism: Magnetospirillum sp.; assembly: GCA_016195125.1. Classification (GTDB taxonomy): domain Bacteria; phylum Pseudomonadota; class Alphaproteobacteria; order Rhodospirillales; family Magnetospirillaceae; genus Phaeospirillum. Next base: position 3,940 of record JACQAD010000286.1, on the reverse strand, counting down.
GCCAAACCCACCCCCGACGACACGCTGCTGAAGGCGTTGGCCCGCGCCCATCGCTGGAAACGCATGCTGGAATCCGGGCAGGTGGCATCCCTGAACGAATTGTCTGAAGCCGAGAAGATCAGTCCATCCTACATGACCCGAATCTACCGCCTGACCTTGCTGGCCCCCGACATCGTCGAAACCATCCTCGACGGCCGCCAGCCGCGCACCCTTCAACTGGCCGATCTGATGGACGACATGCCGGTGGAATGGCACCGGCAGCGGGAAAGATTCGGGATGGCGGCGCGGTGACCGGGCGTATGAATCCCGGCGGGACCATGCATATTGACAAAAGAACGAAATAGAAACACCCTGCGGTGGTCGCCCTTGCCGCAGGAATACCGCCATGGCCCTCGAAACCTTGTTCATCTGCCAGCCGTACATCCTCGGCAAAAGGGGTGGACTGAAACCTCAGCCCCCCATTTCCTACAAGACCGAACCACAGGCCCTGCAACGCGCCAGCCGCATGATGGAGGGTGGCAGCGTTGCCGGCGTGGATGTCGTCCGGCAGACCGCCGATCCTGAAATGGGCGATTATGACGAGCCTGAGTTTCTGCAGCGTCTGGGGTCCGTGCCGAAGGCCGAAAACTGAATTGTGATTGGCCATCCTGCCTTTGCCGGCTGGGTGGTCGTTGTATGCAATTGTTCACGGACGAGCGGACGGATGCAGTGTAGACATCAGGCGTCGTCGAGAATAGCAGACCTTGGGAGGGGCAAATGCGGGCGCAAGACTTCGGGCTTGATCGGTGGATATGGGAGCCGTCGCTGGACGATCTCCTCGACGATCCAACCATGCATGCCTTTCTGCTGCGGGATCGCCTTTCCGTCGATCATGTGCGGACCCTCGTCAGGGAAGTCAGGCAGCGTCTCGCCCGCGCGGCGTAACGGCGATGATCTGCCGGTAGAATGGGACCGGCGGTGATGAGAGTGGTAAGAGCACGGCGCTTGATTCTCCGCGCCCCACAACCGCACCTCATTGCCTCGTCTACCGCTGTTTCAACAGGCCGATTTCAATGGCGCCGGCGATCACGACATTGGCCATAGGCTCTCGCACTTCCTCCGGAAGGGTGATCGCCGTCTGCCATTCGCCATTGGGCGCACGGTAGCGCGGCAAGGCAATTTCCGTCTTGTCGCCATCGGCTCTTACCTGAACCCCGTGGATGACGAGGGCCACGCCATCTATGACGGTCTCCACATCAGCCAGGGCGAGAAGCTTGCCGGCATTCTTGATCGGGGTGATGCGCTGCACGGTAATGGTGGCGATGGTGGTATCCATGAGTGGAACAGTAGCAGAGCCGATCCAGGCACGGCACGGGAGATTGGCGCGCAAGTCCCCTTGGGCCCGTGCGACACCGCGGGGCGCCAAGACGGCTGTTGACCGCCGATTCCACTCCCAGACTCTTTCCGGCGCCAGCAAAAACTGCGAAAAGGTCAACAGCTTTTGGCGCCGCAACTCTTTGAATTACTTGCAACTTTAAAACCCGTACCGTTTGGTGACGGTCAACAGCTTCCAGAGAAACAGGGCGGGAGAGAAGAGAAAATTGGTTAAGAATGCGCAGCCACAAGACCAGAAGGTCAACAGCTACTGGCCTAAAACGGCGCAGAGCCTTGGGCTTTCGCCCAAGGCTCTATGCGTCAGAGAATCTATTCTTTGGAAGTAGTGGCGGAGGGGGCGGGATTCGAACCCGCGGTAGGGGTTAAGCCCTACGACGATTTAGCAAACCGTTGGTTTCAGCCACTCACCCACCCCTCCGCAGAGGCGGTTGCTTGCCGCGCTGGCTGGAGCGACGTTTCTAACCAAAGCCAAAGCGGGCGTCAACGCTTCCTTTCCCTGGAATCGCGAGGGAATCACGATTGTTGCCGATCCCATACCAGCCCCTGGGTTGCGGCGGATGCGGTGGCGTCGTAAGGTGGCACCTGTTCGGGGGAGCTGGCCGCTCCAATGGGGAGGAGGCATGCGCAGTACGTGGCCGTTTATCGCAGGGATCATCATCGCCGCACTGGTGACGGTGTTCACTCTGCCTATCTTTGCCGCCACAGGCATCCTGATGATGGTCGCGGGATCAATCGGCCGGAACGAAGCCACCCTGGCGGGCGGCTCGAGCATATCCATGCGTGACGACCATGGTCGGATCACCTCGCGCCTGCTCAACACCACCTACACCGTTCTTGCGGTGCCCATCACCGGCGAGCCGCGGCCGCGGCGCACCTTGCTGCGCCAGCAGGTGTTGATCGGTGATGATGGCGAGGGCAGCGCCAGCCTTGCCGCCTGGCAGATGGGCTCGCCTGGGGAATTACGCAAACCGCCGATTTACGCCATCCGGGTCAAGGCCCATTCCGCCAGCCTGGGCGACGATTTCATGTTCTGGACCGAGAAAGGGGGGCGGCGGACCGCCTATTCCCTGGCCTCGGGCGATTGGCTGTTCGATGCCGATCTGCCGGTGGTGCCGTTCGTCTTCGAGCCCGAGGCTCGTCGTCTGGCGGCCCTGGCCCAGGCGGATGAGGAATATTCCGCCAAGGGTGGCGTGGCGGTGATCACCTATGCGGCGCCGGGACGGGTACTGCGCCGGGTGGTGCTGTTGGCCGATGATTCCATCCGGGCCAGCATGTTGCGCGCCACCCTCTCGGCCACCAAGCTGGTGACCTATACCGACGATGCCTTGGGCGGACGGGTCGTGGAACTGCCCCTGGGATCGGGGGCGGTGCGGATCCCCGTCGGCCTCAACGACCTGGATCTGCGCCGGGCGGTGTTACCGGCCGGGTTGCGGCTGATCGTCCTGCAACCCTGGGGCTAGAGTGCATCGCCTTTGAGCTGGTGCAGAAAACCCTAACCCACCATCCGCCACCAGCGCCGCGCTTCGCGGGTCGCCCATTCCGGGCCATGGCCGGAAAACAGCATGACGTCGTCTTCCAGCAGGCCGAGCAGGCGGTTGATGGAGGCCCACAGGGCCTGCTCGCTGCCGCCGGGCAGGTCGGTGCGGCCGACGCCGTTGCGGAACAAGGTGTCGCCGGTCAGCACGAAGGGGCCGAAATCCAGACAGACGCCGCCGGGGGTGTGGCCGGGGGTGTGGATGACCCGGACGGGTGCGCCGCCCAGGGTCTCGGTGGGTTCGCCCTCGAAGGTCTCCAGGCTGGCCGGGCCTTTCTGGGGCTGGCCGGTGAAGGTGCGGTTGAGGTCGCTGGAATTGGAGATGACCGGCAACTCGGCCAGATGGGCGCGGGTGGGAATGCCCAGCGCCGTCTCCAGCTGATGGGCGGCGCCCAGATGGTCGGGATGTCCATGGGTCAGCCAGATCACCGCCGGCTTGGCGCCGGTGGCGGCCACCGCTTCGAGGATGCGCTCGCCATCGCCGCCGGGATCGATGATGGCCAGGGCGAGGCTGGGCTTGTGCACCACCAGATAGCAATTCTCGTACCAGGGCGGTGAGGTCACCAGGACCGACAGGGTGAAATCGCCGAACTCGCCGAGAAGCTGATGGGTCATGACAAGGGTCTCGTCCTGAAAGTGTGCTCCCCCTATAGCGAAGCCGGACGCGGTTTCCAAGAGATGGTTTTACCTTTACGCCATGGTAAGGGTGCATGGCTGATACTGGACGATCGTAATAAGGCGCAATCAGGAGGCCCCCGTTTCATGGCTAAACCGCCCAGTAAGCGCGGTCCCTTCGCCACCGCCCGCCGGGAAGTATCCGAGGTCGGCGAACCGGGCGCCTCGTCGGCTCAGACCGCCTCACCCTCCTATCGCCTGGCCTTCGAGGACGTGGACTTCCTGCTGCGCCAGGATTTGCGCCCGGTCCGCCTGCAACTGGAATTGCTGAAGCCGGAATTGCTGCAACAGCAACACGGCATCAAGTCGACGGTGGCGGTGTTCGGCTCGGCTCGCATTGCCTCGCCGGAGCGGGCC
>JACQAD010000030.1 GCA_016195125.1 Magnetospirillum sp. | reverse complement strand
GGCGCGGCGGCCCCTCGGCCAGCTGCGCCTGAATCACGGCGGCGCCGGGAAAGCCGCCTTCGGCCTTGCGCCGCTTGTTCATGATCCAGGCGATATTGCCTTCCACCGGAGTGGTCGTGGTGTCGATATCCGAGCCGTAGAGACACAGGCCCGCCTCCAGGCGCAAGCTGTCGCGGGCGCCCAGACCGGCGGGCTTGACCCCCGGCGCCGCCAGCAGGGCGCGCACCAGCGTTTCGGCCTCGGCATCGGCCACCGAGAGTTCCCAGCCATCCTCGCCGGTATAGCCCGAGCGGGTGGCCAGACACTTGATCCCGGCCACGCTGATCTCACGGATGGTCATGAAGGTCATGGCGCCGGCCTCGGGCGACAGCGTCGCCATGGCCGCCGCCGCACCCGGCCCCTGCAGCGCCACCAGCGAGCGGTCCTCGATCATGCGAAGCTCGACCTTGCCGCCGAGATGGGCCTTCAGATGGGCGAAGTCCTGGTGCTTGCAGGCGGCGTTGATGACCAGGAACAGGTGATCGTCGGCCAGCTTGCTGACCATCAGATCGTCGAGAATGCCGCCCTGGTCGTTGGTGAAGACGGTATAGCGGGTCTTGCCCACGCCGAGGCCTTGAATCTCGCCGGGAACCAGGGTTTCCAGCAGGCGGGCGGCGTCGGCGCCCCGGATCTCGGCCTGGCCCATATGGGAGACGTCGAACAGCGAGGCATGGGTACGGGTGTGCACATGCTCGGCCAGCACCCCGGCGGGATACTGCACCGGCATGGAATAGCCGGCGAACGGCACCATCTTGCCGCCCAGCTCGCGGTGCAGGGCATCCAAGGGGACGGTCAGCAAGGTCGCATCAGAATCAGTCACCGGGTTCCTCCTTCACGGATGCTCTCCGTGGGAATTGAAGGGCTCCGGGCATGGCTGTGGCGTTGCCCGGTTTGCCCCCCTCTGTCTGGGAACCTGAAAGATTCACCCTCCCCACCCTTGTCGGCGGATCAGGCTTTCATCGTCGGTGGGCCGACCGGCCTTTGGGGCCTATCGGCACGCTTTCCAGAGTGTCATCCCCCCGCGGTCCGTTTGCCTGAGAGTTTCCAGGGGCGGTTGCTCCTTCGGCGTCATCCCGCCCCTGGGGACGGGATGATCTCTCCCACGGGGATCATCTGCGCGCGCCATCTTAGCCAGCGCGGCGGTGGAGTCAACGAGAGTCGACGCCGCCTAGCGCTTGGCGCGACGATTCGCCTCCAACTCCTCGGGCGTCATCTGGAACCCGAGATAAATCTCATAATTATCAATGAGTTCCTTGGTGCGAACCGGAATCCGCATCACCACTTCGTCGTCGCTGGCGCGCACATGATCCACCGAATCGGGGAAGGTCACGGGCAGGGTGAAGATGCCCTTGGCGCCGGGATCGGGATAGAATTTCGGGATGGCGACGAAATAGCTGACCTCCACCTTGCGATTGACGGCGGCGGGGCCGCGGCGGAGATTGAAGGAGATCTGGAGCGACACCTCGCCCCCCTTGTCGTCGTAAACGCATTCCCCCTTGAAACCGACGATCTCGCCCTCCACCTCCACGTCGGTCAGGTCGCGTCCGCTTCCCGCCTTGTATTTGGTGATGGTGGCGGCGTCCGACAGGATGAAGACCGGGGGGCAGGGCGGCGGCACCTTGTTCTTCACCCGGCTCAAGGCATCGCACCCCGACAGCGCCAGGGGCGCCGCCAGGACAAGGAACAGCAGGCGGGCGATGCGAGGGGTGTTCATGCCAAACTTCCTTAAGAGCTACAACATCTGGTAAAGGTGCGTCCGACTGTAGTGAAGGCGGACGCCCGAGACAAGCCGACTTGCCGTATAGCGCCAACCAAATGAAGGTAGAGCCCGTGACCACATCTCCTGCCGCACCGATCAAGAGGCCCCTCACCCTGGTTCTGGCCAGCCCGCGCGGCTTTTGTGCCGGCGTCGATCGCGCCATCCACATCGTCGAGCGCGCCCTGGAGAAATACGGCGCCCCCGTCTATGTGCGGCACGAGATCGTCCATAACCGTTTCGTGGTGGAATCCCTGGCCCAGAAGGGCGCCGTCTTCGTCGAGGAACTCGACGAGGTTCCCGACAGCGCCGCCGTGGTGTTCTCCGCCCATGGCGTCCCCAAGACCGTCCCCGCCGAGGCCGACCGTCGCGGCCTGACCTCGCTCGACGCCACCTGCCCGCTGGTGACCAAGGTCCACCGCGAGGCCGAACTGCACCATGCCATGGGCCGCCAGATCATCATGATCGGCCATGCCGGCCATCCCGAGGTCATCGGCACCATCGGCCAGGTTCCCGAGGGCACCGTCCTGCTGGTGGGCACCCCCGAGCAGGCCGAGACGGTCCAGCCCAAGGATCCGTCCATGCTGGCCTATATCACCCAGACCACCCTGTCGGTGGACGACGCCGCCGCGGTGATCGAGGTGCTGCAGCGCCGGTTCCCCGATATGGCCGGTCCCAAGCGCGAAGACATCTGCTACGCCACCACCAACCGTCAGGCGGCGGTCAAGACCATCGCGCCGCATTGCGAGGCGGTGATGGTGATCGGCTCGCCCAATTCCTCGAACTCGTCGCGTCTGGTGGAAGTGGCGGCAAGGGCCGGCTGCTCGCGCTCGGTGCTGGTCCAGCGCGCCGCCGAGGTGGATTGGTCCATGATCGAGGGCGTGTCGCGCTTAGGCATCACCGCCGGCGCCTCGGCCCCGGAAATCCTGGTGGAGGAAGTAGTCGCCGCCGCCCGCGAACGCTTCGACGTCACCATCTAGGAAATCCGCGTCACCACGGAAACCGTGACCTTCAAGCTGCCCCAGGCGCTTTCGGAGTAGTCTCTGGCGTCGGCGGAAGAAACATCGTACCTTCCGCCGATTCCGCGCCGGAAAAGGGTTGAGAGCAGGGCATGGCGGTCTATACCGAGGTTTCCGACGACGAGTTGGTCGCGTTCGTCGCCGAATACGATATCGGCGAGGTGATGTCGTGCAAGGGCATC
>JACQAD010000276.1 GCA_016195125.1 Magnetospirillum sp. | reverse complement strand
GACCGAGGCCGACGAGAAGGCCGAGGCCATCATCCTGCCCGGACTGGCGGACCTGACCCCCGGCATTCCGGTGGTGGCCGAGGAATCCGTGGCCGCCGGGCGCATTCCCGAGATCGGCTCCGGCCCGTTCTGGCTGGTGGACCCCCTGGACGGCACCAAGGAATTCATCAAGCGCAACGGCGAGTTCACCGTCAATATCGGCCTGATCGTCGACGGCATTCCCTCGGCCGGGGTGGTCCTGGCCCCGGCACGGAAAGTGCTGTGGTCGGGGGCGGCGGGCAAAGCCTTCCGCGAGGATGAAGCCGGGCGTGCCGCCATCGCCTGTCGCCCCCTTCCCGCCCGGAACGCGGTGGTAATGACCTCGCGCTCGCACCGCAATCCCGAGTCCATGGATCAGTGGCTGGCGCAGTTTCCCGGCGCCAGCCTGGATTTCGCCGGTTCGTCTTTGAAATTCTGCCTGGTGGCCGAGGGAGCCGCCGACCTCTATCCCCGCTTCGGCCCCACCTGCGAATGGGACACCGCCGCCGCCAGCGCCGTGCTGATCGCCGCCGGCGGTCGGGTGACCACCTTTGACGGTGCCCCCTTGGCCTATGGCAAATCCCCGAAATTCCTAAACCCGGATTTTGTTGCCCGCGGCGGAACCTAATTCTCCCATTGAGAGATTCGCCCCGTCCCGGCGCCGTGCGGAAAACACCTTGCATTTTTGGCGGAATGGAGCCATTATTTCTGGGTGACGGGAACTCCCCGCCACCGAACAGCCGCCGTAATGCACGTACGGTGACTTGGAGACGGTTCACAACCCAAAGGGGTTGTGGCGGTGCGCGACACCGCCCCAGGGGCCGTCCCTTCAGAAGCGTCAAAAAGGCCGCCGACCCAAGTTCGGCGGCCTTTTCGTTTGTCGGGTTGGCCTGCTTCTTTGATCGTGCCGAGGATTGCATTTTGGGCCGGGCCGGCGTAGGGCAAAGTTGCACCTGGGACGATGGTTGGCAGCGAATGATCACGCAGCTAACCTAACGGGCGCCCCGCCTGGCCTTCGGGTCCGGTTCACGCGTTGCGCGGAGACAACGGGTAGAGAATTGGCCGGGCCGCTTTGCGGTCCGGCTTTTTCGTGCCTCACATATCGGAGCCGGGGATTTTACCTTGGCTGGCCTCCAGCAATAACAGGTCAAAGCACTTTTCCGGCCCCTGGCGCTGGAAATCCGCCTTGATGTAGGCGCTGTTGACATTGACGACGATCGGACCGCCCGCTCTCCCCGGCGCGAATTTCAGGTAAATGGCGTAAGGAGAACTGATACCGTCGATGCGGTGGTGGTAGACCCATTGCAAGCCGTTGGCGTAGCGCAAGCGCTGATCGGTGTCGAGGATCTGAGAATCTGCGGCAAGCGCTGAGACAGCCACCAGCGGTTCGGGCAGAAGACACGGCTTTCCCCTGGGAATGCTGAGTCCGTAAAGGCAATTCGGTGTTCGCCCGTGACGTTAGGATGGTCGGTGAAGCAGTGGAAATGGAACTTATAGACGACCGTGAAGGTCGTCGACGTGTCGCGCGACTTGGCGGAACACCGCATATCGGCCAAGTGCTCGAGGTCGAAGTCGCTGCGGTCGTACCGCCCTTTGTCCTTCCAGGGATGCGACATTTGGAATAATGCCCTTAAGGGATTGACTGTCTCTTTGAGAGAGACCGCACCTCAAACGACCTCATTTATAGTGTTTTTTCAATTCACTGGCTAATGTGATGGAGGGGCCGGCACTACGGTGCCCTCGGCAATTCCGGCCACGCATAGGCCCATGAATTCCAAGCTCATCGAATTATGTTGCAGTGCAACATGCCCCTCCTGTCTACTGGTCACACCAGACCAGGAGGTCGGCCATGTTGATCCGTCGATTATATGCCCATGAGCGCCCGCTTTATGCCGAACACCTCAGGCGGATGTCCGCCGATGACCGGCGGCTGCGCTTTGCCCGCTCGGGCGTTTCCGACGAGGTGGTCGATGCCTATGTGGCGACCATCGGCCCTGACGACCTGATCCTGGCGGCCTTTCAGGGCGACACTCTGATCGGCGCCGCCCATGTGGCCCTGACCAATTCCGTGGCCGAAGTGGGGGTCAGCGTCGACGAGGACCACCGCCACGAACAGATCGGTTCGCAATTGCTGCGCCAGGCGGTCTCCTTCGCCCGCAACCGCCGGGCCGAACGGCTTTACACCCTGTGTCTGTCCGACAACCGCTCCATGGTGGCCTTGGCCCGGCGCACCGGCATGAAAGTTCATTTCGCCGGCGGCGAGGCCGAGGCGTTCCTGGATCTGCCTCCGCCCGACGGCTCCACCGTCAGCGAGGAAATCTCCACCGGCCTGTTCGCCGTCTTCCACGACTGGGCGGAGATGATGGATTCCTGTTCGCGCATCCTGGTGGAGGCCTCGCCGGTCGAGGATCTGCTGGAACTCTCCGGCCTGAACAAGATCGCCTGCTAGTGCTCGGACACTGACGGTCACCCGCCTCCCTACCGTCGTCATGGCCGGACTTGTTCCGGCCATACCACGCCCATCCGCCGGAAAGCCATTGGAAACAACGCGCTGAGCGGCACCGCGTGGATGCCCGTGACGAGAACGGGCATGACGGCCTGGGGGGACGGAGTGCACCATCCGAATGACTCAGTGCACGAGATCATCATGCGTCGGATTTGACGCATGCGCCCCAGTCAGGGGAGAGGGCGACACGCTCCCCTCTTTCCCGGCGGGCGCCGAATGCACTATGGTCCGGGCATGAGCCCACGTCGCGCCATCGCCATCCTGCCCGCCACCCAAGCCGCCATCGCCGAGGCCGCCGAGGCGCTGACCCGTGGCGGATTGGTGGCCTTTCCCACCGAGACCGTCTACGGCCTGGGCGGCGATTCCACCTCGGATCAGGCGGTGGCCGCCATCTTCGAGGCCAAGGGCCGTCCCAGCTTCAACCCCCTGATCGCCCATGTGGCCGCCATCGCCCAGGCCGAAAGCCTGGCGGAGATGGACGAAACCGCCCACAGGCTGGCGGCCCGCTTCTGGCCCGGCCCCCTGACCCTGGTGCTGAGACGCCGGAGCGACTGCCCGGTCTCGCTGCTGGCCAGCGCCGGATTGGATTCGGTGGCGGTGCGCATGCCCGACCACAAGGTGGCCCTGGCCCTGATCGAGGCGGCGGGACGCCCCCTGGCGGCGCCCTCGGCCAACCGCTCGGGCCGCATCAGCCCGACACGGGCCGAGCATGTGGCCGAGTGCCTGGGCGGGCGCGTCCAGATCATCCTGGATGGCGGCCCCTGCCGGGTCGGGGTGGAATCCACCATCCTCGACCTGACCGAAGCGCCGCCGACCCTGCTGCGTCCCGGCGGCATCAGTGCGGAAGAACTGGAAGAATTCCTGGGCCTTTCCCTTCGCCGCTCGGCCCAATCGCCCGAGGCGCCGCGTTCGCCCGGCCAATTGGAAAGCCATTACGCCCCCGCCTTGCCGGTCCGCCTCAATGCCCAGGCGGCCCAGGAGAATGAGGCCCTGCTGGGCTTCGGCCCCGCCGATTTCGCCACGATCAATCTGTCGCCCACGGGTGATCTGGTGGAAGCGGCGTCCCATCTCTTCGCCATGCTGCGCGCCCTCGACCGCCCCGAGTTCAAGGCCATCGCCGTGATGCCCATTCCCGAAAAGGGGCTGGGCCGGGCCATCAACGACCGTCTGCGCCGGGCGGCGGCGCCTCGGGGACGCCCATGAGCCTCATTCAAACCCTGGCCGGCATCGTCGGCCCCGGCAACGTGCTGACCGAAGCCCTGGACCTCGCCCCCTATCTGGCGGAGGAGCGCGGCCTGTATCGCGGCGCCGCCCTGGCGGTGGTGCGGCCGGGCAGTACCGCCGAGGTTTCCCATGTGGTCAAGGCCTGCGCCGCCACCGGAACCATCATGGTGCCCCAGGGCGGCAATACCGGATTATGCGGCGGCGGCGTCCCGCCCGAGCATGGCAAGGCGGTGGTCATCTCCACCGAACGCCTCAACACGATCCGCCGGATCGATCCCGTCGACTTTACCCTGACCGCCGAGGCCGGTTGCGTGCTGGCCACCCTGCAGCAGGCCGCCGAGGAGGCGGGATGCCTGTTCCCCCTCAGCCTGGGAGCCGAGGGGTCGTGCCGCATCGGCGGCAACATCTCCACCAATGCCGGCGGCACCAATGTGCTGCGCTATGGCAATACCCGCGACCTCGTCCTGGGCCTGGAGGTGGTGCTGCCCGATGGTCAGGTGTGGAACGGGCTGAAACGCCTGCGCAAGGACAATACCGGTT
>JACQAD010000275.1 GCA_016195125.1 Magnetospirillum sp. | reverse complement strand
GCGCGGGGCGAGAAGATCGGCTGTTTCTGCCTGACCGAGCCCGAGGCCGGCTCCGACGCCGCCTCCATCCGCACCCGTGCCCGCCGGGACGGGGATCATTATGTCCTGAACGGCGCCAAGCAGTTCATCAGCACCGCCAAGAACGGCCACGTGGCCATCGTCTTCGCCGTGACCGATCCCGAAGCCGGCAAGAAAGGCATCTCGGCCTTCATCGTGCCCACCCATACCCCCGGCTTCAACGTGGCAAGGGTGGAGGACAAGCTGGGCCAGCATCTGTCCGACACCTGCTTCGTGACCTTCGACGATCTGCGCATTCCCGCCTCCAACCGGCTGGGCAGCGAGGGCGAGGGGCTGAAGATCGCCCTGGCCAATCTGGAAGGCGGACGCTTGGGGATCGCCGCCCAATCCGTGGGCATGGCGCGCTCGGCCTTCGACCATGCCCTGGCCTACGCCAAGGAGCGCCGGCAATTCGGCAAGCCCATCATCGAGCATCAGGCCGTCGCCTTCCGTCTGGCCGACATGGCCACCAGGATCGAGGTGGCCGAGCAGATGGTGCTGCACGCCGCCTCCATTCGCGATGCCGGCCGGCCCTGCCTGAAAGAGGCGTCCATGGCCAAGCTGTTCGCCAGCGAAATGGCCGAGCGGGTCTGTTCCAACGCCATCCAGATTCACGGCGGTTATGGCTATCTCGCCGATTTTCCGGTGGAACGCATTTACCGTGATGTTAGGGTCTGTCAAATTTACGAGGGAACCAGCGATATTCAACGGCTGGTCATCGCTCGGGCTTTGGCGACGCAATAGGGGAACCGGACCATGAAAGACATCCTCGTCCATATCGACGACAGCGAGCGCTGTGCAATCCGCGTCGATCTGGCCATCGGCATTGCCAAGCAGCACGGCGCCCGCCTGACAGGCCTGTTTGCCCGCCTGGAAAGCCACCGGCCCAGCGCCGTCGCCCATAAGGCCAGCGATTCCCTGGCCCAGGCCCGCGACGAGGCCAAGGCCAAGTTCATCGCCGCCACCGGGGAGGCCGGCGTGACCTCGCGCTGGTGGCAGCTGGCCCATGGCGAGCCCGGCCACGTGGTCAGCGAGACCATGTTCTGCGCCCGCTACGCCGATCTGGTGGTCATGGGTCAGTTCGAGCCCAAGAGCAAATTCGTGCCCGAGGAAATGCTCGAACACGTCATCTTGCATTGCGGCCGCCCGGTCCTGGTGGTTCCCCATACCGGCCATTTCACCACCGTGGGCGAACGCATCGCCGTGGCCTGGAACGCCGGCAAGGAAGCTGTCCGCGCTCTCAACGATGCCAAGCCGCTGATGGTCAAGGCCAAGGCGGTCACCATCTTGTCGCTGCGCGGCCCCTCGGACGACGGCGCCAGCGCCCTGGGCGAAGTGCCCCAGGTGGACATTCTCGACCATCTGACCGCCTGCGGCATCACCGCCCATGCCGAACGCCTGGCCGGCGAGCATATCGGCAAGATGGACATGCTGCTGTCGCGCCTGTGCGATCTGGGCGCCGATCTGGTGGTGATGGGCGCCCATGGCCATTACGGCCTGTCGCTCAAGCGCGGCACCGGCACCCGCTACGTGCTGGGCCACATGACCGTGCCGGTATTGATGAGCAACTGACCCGACCATGCCCCAGCCCGATCACGTCGTCCGCATCGCCCTGCCCGAGCCGGAGGAATACCCCGACGACATCGCCGCCTATTTCGCCAAATGCGACGAGAAGCTGGGCATGCGGCCAAATGTTCTGCTGGCCTATACGGCGCGGCCCGAGAAGTTCCGCACCTTCACCCGCTTCTACAATCAACTGATGCTGTCCGAGGATTCGGGCCTGTCCAAGCTGGATCGCGAGATGATCGCGGTGGTCGTGTCCTCGGCCAACCGCTGCTATTACTGCCTGGTCGCCCATGGTCAGGCGGTACGGCAATTGTCCGGCGATCCTCAGCTGGGCGAGATGATGGTGATGAATTACCGGATCGCCGAGCTGTCGTCCCGTCAGCGGGCCATGCTCGATTACGCCTGGAAGCTGACCGAGACTCCTCACGACATCGGCGGGGGCGACCGCGACGCGCTGCGGGCGGCGGGCTTTTCCGACGCCGACATTTTCGACATCACCGACACCGCCGCCTTCTTCAATTACACCAACCGCATGGCCCATGGGCTGGACATGATGCCCAATGGGGAATACCACGGCATGGACCGCTGAGTTTTCCCGAGGCCATCATGATCGTACGGTTGAGTGTATTGCTGCTGGTGCTCCTGACCTGGAGCATGGAAGCGGCCGCCGAACGGGTGCGCCTGACCCTGCTGCACGTCAACGACATCTATGAATACCGACCCGTCGAGGGCAAGGGCGGTCTGGCCGAACTGCAAAGCGTACTCGAACGCGAACGCGCCACCTCGCCCAACGCCGTCTTCACCTTCGGCGGCGATCTCCTGAGCCCGTCGCTGGCGTCCAACATCACCAAGGGCGCCCATATGATCGAGTTCTTCAACAATCTGGCGCCGGTGGCCGCCGTGCCCGGCAATCACGAATTCGATTTCGGCACCGCCAATTTCGTCACCCGGATCAGGGAATCGACCTTTCCCTGGGTGGGGTCCAACCTCTCGGGAGTCGAGGGCATCCGCCCCTCCCTGCTGGTGGAGATCGGCGGCGTCAGAATCGGCTTCCTTGGCATACTGACCGGTCAGACATCACGCATGAGCTCGGCCGAGGGCGCGACCTTCGCCGACGAGCGCGCCAGTGCCGAGGCCGTCAGTCGCCAGCTCCGCGCCCAGGGCGCCGAGGTGGTGGTGGCGCTGACCCACCAGGATCTGGACGACGACCGCAAGCTGGCCAATGGCATCAAGGGCATCGACCTGATCCTGGGCGGCCACGACCACGATCCGGTCAGTATCCTGGAGAACGGCGCCCTGGTGCTGAAGGCCGGGCACGATGCCCAGTGGCTGGGAGTGGTCGAGCTGGAGGTGGATCGCCCCGATCCCGGCAAGACCGGGCCGACCAGCGTCAGGCCGGCCGGCTGGCGCTTCGTGCCGGTCACCGGGCTGCCCGCCGCCCCCGCTCCGGCGGCGGTGGCGGCTCGGACCGACGCCCTGCTGGGCGAGGCCCTGGACCAGCCCCTGGCCATATCGACCACCGCCCTGGACAGCCGCACCACCTCGGTCCGCGGCGACGAGGCCGCCATGGGCAATCTGGTGGCCGATGCGCTGAGGGGGCATTTCAAGGCCGACGTGGCGCTGATCAACGGCGGCGGATTGCGCGGCAATCGTCAATACGCCCCCGGCATCGCCCTGACCCGCCGCGACGTGCTGGCGGAGATGCCCTTCGGCAATGCCGTCGAGGCCCTGGACATCACCGGTGCCCAATTGCTGACGGCCCTGGAACATGGATTGTCGTCGGTCGAAACCAAGGCCGGGCGCTTCCCCCAGGTGTCGGGCATCAGGATCACCTACGATTCCACCAGGCCCGCGGGTAAGCGCATCATCGACTCGTCCATGGGCGGCAAGCCCATCGAGCCCAAGCGCCTCTACCGCCTCGCCACCACCGATTACCTGGCGGCGGGTGGCGACGGCTATGTGGCCTTTAAGGCCGCCAGAGTGGTGGTGGACGCCAGCGGCGGGCCGCTGCTGGCCAATGTGGTCATGGACTACCTCGCCGCCCAGGGCCGCGTCGCCCCCGTGGTCGAGGGCCGCGTGACGGCGGTGCGGTAGGCGCCCTTATCGGGTGGGTTCAGGGGGCTCGAATATCCCCATGGAGGTAAGACGCTCGGCCGCCAGCCTGCGCACTTCGCGGGTCTGGGCATCGACAAACGACATCACCTGCGCCGCGCGCACCGGCGCGGCGCCAACCGGCGGACATTTGTCCTCCACTTGAAAGTGGAACGAAAGCTGCGCGTCGTCTTCGGGGTGAGGCATCGACATGTCCATGGTCCCGAGCATGAGGAATGCGCGTCTAACTAACAGTTTGCTCCTTGGATTCCAAGTCCGCAACCACCTTCGCCTCATAGTCTGAAATTCCATCCAGCTGCATCCGGAATACGGGAAGCGCCGCCTTCGGGCGATCCTCTCTCGCCCGTCCCTCGGTCTTGCGCTTACGAGTCGGCTTGAACAGTTTCAGGTAATTCCGGGGCGCGACCCCATCAAACTGCTTGAACACGACATGCCGCCCGTCGCCATCGGCCTCGGTTTCCATAATCGAGTCATTGTGCAATTCCATGGCCAGACTCTTCTGGTAAGGCTCGACGTAAACGACGGCGGCAATTCCGGCGGCGACGATGTGGCGGGCACAATTATGGCAGGGATAGGTGGTCGTATACAGGGTGGAGCCGACAATGGAATGCCGCCCCTCACGGGCCACCGCAAGAATGGCCTCCATTTCCGCATGAATGGATCTGGAATATTCAATGAGGGCGTCAATGGGGGTGCCGGACAGCTTTTCCTCGACCTCGGACTCTCTGACCCCCTTCTTTATTACCCCAGCCTCCTTGAGCTTGCGGGCGGCGACCGACAGCAGCCCCCTTCTCCGCTTTTCGTTATGGCAGACCTTCGATCTCCAGTTGTAGCAACGATGATCCTCGTCGATAAACGCCCCCTTCTCCTTGTCGAAGAAATGGCGATTGTCCTCGCAATACACCCCGCCCTCATAACGCGGGACGTCATTGTAGCCAACCGAGATCAATTCACCGTCCCGAGACACGATGGACGCCCCCACCTGCCGCGACATGCAGGCGGAATTGGCCGCCGCCGAGGCGGCGGAAAACATGGCGGTCTCGGCCTTGGACGGCGTATGGAACCCCACATCGAAAAGCAGTTCCATATGACGCATCAGCCTGCGCCGGAGCTCATCCGGCTTTTTGTCATTGCAAATAAACAAGTCGGAAAGGGTGAAGACATCTCGGGTCTTCTGCCCGAAAGTCATCAGCTCGCCCTTGTCGCGATCAAGGATCTGACTGACCTCTGCTTTATCTACATCCTTATCTATCAATCTCTGCTTTCGCAAATCGTCAGGGGCGAAGACCCCGACAAGAATAAATGTATCTCCATAGAGCTGACGAAGCAAATTGAGCTCGTCTTTATTCTTTATGGAATCAATAATATAGGCACGCCGCCCAGGCTGGATCACCTGCGCGCCGTTGGCTGAGACCCCATACCCACCAAGGCTCAAACGCTTCTTGTAAATATCCTCGATAACCTTCTCAGCCAGATAATCGGCGTGAAACTTCTTTCGAAGTTCGTTGCCGGCGGTCTGAAGTGTATCGATGTAATTACCAAGCGGCTCCTTGTCGGGTTGCGACATCCCGACCCGATGCATCTCCTGCTTGATGAACTTTGAAGGCTTGATGATTTCCGGGACCGTATAGCCGAAGTCCTTATCAAGGATATCCTTGATCATCCCGGCGGCGGTCGATGCCCCCGAGCCTACCGGGCCGACAAGGGCGATAACCAATTCCTCGGACAATCGATCCTTGATGGAGGTCGCCGCGGTTTTGAAGGAACCGTCTGAAAGCAAATCAGGAACCGCTACAGCCAACATCACCTCCCGCGAGACTCATACGTGTCGATTCTTCATATAACTATAGGCGTGATAAAGCTATTCCCGGAATACACGTTCATCAAGTCCCATTGATGGTTTCGCATCACCGAAGTCCCGCCCTTGTCCCCGATCCGTTCCGCCTGTAGTCTCCGGCCATGTCCGCGCCATCCCGCATTCTGCTGCCCCATGTTCCGGTGCTGGTCGCCGGGGTCAAGGGCGCGGTGGCGCTGGAACCTGACGGCGAGTTCAAGCGCCTGACCCGGCCCCAGGCGGCCCGCTATGCCCGCAACGAATCGCCCCTGGTCTGCCATGGCCCGGCGGTGGCGGCGCGGCTGGGGCTGGATGACTTCCTGCGCCTCGACATCCTGGAACTGTTCGCCTTCGTGCGGCCCGCCCGCTTCTGCCTGCCGACCGCGCGCGGCGTGGCCGATTCCATGGGCCTGCCCCGCCCCGTCGATCTGGAGGACGAGGCCGAAGCGCTGATGAGCGCCACCCGCAAGCTGCTGGAGGAACTGGCGGCGCGCACCCTGGCCGACACCGCCGCCCGGGCGGTGGACACAAGGGGAATGGCCTGGATGATGGCCCGAGGCGGCTGGGGCTGGGGCAACGCGGTGCTGGCGGCCCTGGGCGTCCAGGGCGATTCGGGACGCGGCGGCGGCGCCGTCAGGGTCTGGGAGCGCTTGCCGGACTGGACCGAATACGCCCCCGAACCGCCCCCCGGCAATATTCCCGTCGATCCCGCCGAGACCCGCTCCCGCCTGGCCCAGATGCTTGGCCCCGATGCCGAGCAGCGCCCGACCCAGGCCGATTATGCCTCGGCCCTGTCCCAAGCCTTCTTGCCGCGGGAGGCCGAGAATCAGCCGCGCATGGTCCTGGCCGAGGCCGGCACCGGCACCGGCAAGACCCTGGGCTACATCGCCCCGGCCAGCCTGTGGGCGGAGAAGAACGGCG
The DNA here is from genome assembly GCA_016195125.1 of Magnetospirillum sp. GTDB lineage: Bacteria > Pseudomonadota > Alphaproteobacteria > Rhodospirillales > Magnetospirillaceae > Phaeospirillum. The sequence continues at coordinate 2,757 of JACQAD010000275.1, read as the reverse complement.
CGCCGGTATGGATCTCCACCCATACCCGCAACCTGCAGCGCCAGTTGGACGGCGAGTTGGACCGGCTGTTCCCCTCGCCCCACGACAAGGCCCGCAAGGTGGTGATCCGCAAGGGCCGCGAAAACTACGCCTGCCTGCTGAACTTCGAGGAGGCGGTCAACCGCAACCGCAATCAGGACAGCGCCGCCACCGGGCTGATGGCGCGCTGGCTGCTGGCGACGCGCGACGGCGACATGGTGGGCGGCGACTTCCCCGGCTGGCTGGTGGAAGTGCTGGGCCGGGCCCGCACCTTGGGCATCGCCGACCGCCGGGGCGAGTGCATCTTTTCCGCCTGTCCCCATTACCGCAAATGCTTCATCGAGCGCGCCGTGCGCCGGGCCAGACGCGCCGACATCGTCGTCGCCAACCACGCCTTGGTGATGGTGCAATCGGCCCTGGGCGGCCTGGACGATGCCAGCCAGCCGACCCGGCTGATCTTCGATGAGGGCCATCACGTCTTCGACGCCGCCGATTCCGCCTTTTCCGCCCACCTGACCGGCATGGAGGCGGCCGAGATGCGGCGCTGGCTGCTGGGGCCGGAGGGCGACATGTCGCGCTCCCGCGCTCGGGGCTTGCACCGCCGCACCGAGGATCTGGTGGGCGGATCCGAGGAGTCCATTGAGGCGCTGGATTCCGCCCTGGCCGCCGCCCGCGCCCTGCCCGGCCCCGGCTGGCTGGTGCGTATCGGCGAGGGCGAGCCCCAGGGACCGGCCGAAGCCTTCCTTGCCCTGGTGCGCCGCCAGGTCTATGCCCGCGCCGCCCATTCGGACTCGCCCTACAGCATCGAGACCGAGACCCAGCCGGTGCTGGACGGACTGGCCGAGGCGGCAGGATCGCTGGCGGCCTCGGTGGGACGCCTGGCCCTGCCGCTGCAATCCCTGAGCAAGTCCTTGTCCGCCCTGCTTGACGACGAGGCCGCCGAACTGGACAGTTCGACAAGGTCGCGCATCGAGGGGATCTGCCGCTCCATCGAACGCCGAGTGCTGATGCCCCTGGCGGGATGGAAGGGGATGCTGGATGGCCTCGTACAGGGGAATTCCGACCAGCAATACGTCGACTGGCTGAGCGTCGAGCGCGTCGATGGCCGCGACCTCGATGTGGGCATGCACCGCCATTGGGTGGATCCGACCCGGCCCTTCGCCAAGACGGTCGTCGAGCCCGCCCACGGCATCGTCATCACCTCGGCCACCCTCAAGGACGGTTCGGGCGATCTGGAGAATGACTGGCGCGTGGCCGAACGGCGGACCGGCGCCTTCCATCTGGCGGCGCCGCCGCTTCGCGCCGAGGTCGCCTCGCCCTTCGACTACGCCGCCCAGACCAAGGTCATCATCGTCACCGACGTGCGCAAGGATGATATGGATCAGGTGGGCGCCGCCTACCGCGAGCTGTTCCTGGCCGCCGGCGGCGGGGCGCTGGGGCTGTTCACCGCCATCTCACGCCTCAAGGCCGTGCATAAGCGCATCAGCGCCCCGCTGGAGGATGCCGGCCTGCCGCTGCTGGCCCAGCACATGGACAATATGGACACCACCACCTTGGTGGATATCTTCCGCGCCGAGGAGCAATCCTGCCTGCTGGGCACTGACGCGGTCAGGGACGGGGTCGACGTCCCCGGCCGATCCCTGCACCTGATCGTCTTCGACCGGGTGCCGTGGCCGCGCCCCGACATCCTGCACAAGGCAAGGCGCGCCGAGTTCGGCGGCAAGGCCTATGACGACATGATCACCCGCCTCAGGCTCAAGCAGGCCTTCGGACGGCTGGTGCGCCGGGCCGATGATCGCGGCGTCTTTGTCCTGCTGGACCCCATGATGCCGTCGCGGCTGTTCGGCGCCTTTCCGCCCGGGGTGGTGCCGGTCAAGGTCGGGCTGGCCGAGGCGGTGCGCCAATGCCGCGCCCTGCTGAGTCAGGAACAGTTTGCATAAAATTTTAAATGATTTCGCTGCAAATTATTCTAAAGTATTGAGCAAATACCACACATCCTATTCTTTGGTATTGAACTTTCAATTCTCCCTAATCTGTCGTATGATTTGCCAGTGAGTGTGGCATCACGGATCAGCCGCGCTCATGCCGCAAGAAAGGACAGAAGTCTTTAACGCGGCGGCGGCAGAACCACCCGGCATAGCCCTCGTTTGAGGCCCGCATGGTTCCCCAGTATGGTGAGGCGTCCATGACGCTGAGAACGAAAGACTGCAACTTCCGATTGGTCTCGGAAGCCGGTCAGCGGCTGATGGAAGCCGACAACGCGCAGGAACTGGTGGCTTTCACCCGCGCAACCCTGTCCTGTCCCCGATTGCGCGTCTGCGAGTTTGGCGATTACTGCACCATCTTCAGCGCCTCGCTCTTATCCGAATGCGGCAAACACGCCCTCGACACCCCGGACGAATGACTTTTCCGTGCTATGACCGTTGACAAGCATGACCAAAGGCACATTTGTTAAAGGGACGGGCCATGCCTTGGGCATGGGGTCAAAGGGCGGGGGTAAGGATGATCGTCTGGCGGGACGCCATGTCGGTTGGGTCGCCGGCACTGGATGCCGATCACAAGCGGCTGATTGACCTCATTAACCTGACCGAACAATGGATCGGCCAGGACAATTGGCGGCAGGTGGCCACCGTCACCGACGAATTGCTGCGCTATGTGGACGAGCATTTCCGCCGCGAGGAAGCCGTCCAGATCGCCATGAAATATCCCGATTTCGAGCAGCACAAGAAGCAGCACGAG
>JACQAD010000274.1 GCA_016195125.1 Magnetospirillum sp. | reverse complement strand
GGCACCATGATCTTCATGCCCAAGGGTCTGCTGCCCAGTCTGGTCGCCACCATCAAGCGCCGGGGAGGCGGGAAATGAGTCTCCTCAAGGTCGAAAAGCTCTCCAAGGAATTCGGCGGCGTTCATGCCATCGAGGATCTGACCTTCTCGGTGGAGGCGGGGCATATTCATTCCATCATCGGCCCCAACGGTGCCGGCAAGACCACGTTGTTCAACCTGATCACCGGCGTCTATACGCCGAGCGCCGGGCGGGTGCTGTTCCAGGATCGGCTGGTTTCGGGCATGAAGCCCTACGAACTGGCCGAACTGGGTATGAGCCGGACGTTCCAGAACCTGCAGATCTTCTTCAACATGAAGGCCATCGAGAACGTGATGGTCGGTCATCACCTGCATCTGGACCGGCGCTTCCTGCCGTCGTTGCTGCGGCTGCCCCGGGTGACGCGGCGGGATCGCGAATGCCGTGAATATTGCGCCGGGTTGATGGAGTTCGTCGGTCTGGCCAAGTATCTGGACGAGGATGCCGCCTCCATGCCCTATGGCGCCCTGAAGCGCCTGGAGATCGCCCGCGCTCTGGCCGCCCAGCCCAAGATCCTGCTGCTGGACGAACCCGCCGCCGGGCTCAACGCCACCGAAAGCCGCGAGATCGACGAAGTCATCAAGCGCGTCGCCGCCAACGGCGTCACGGTGGTTCTGGTGGAGCACGACATGAAGATGGTGATGGGCATTTCCGACCACATCACGGCTTTGGATTACGGACGCAAGCTGGCGGAAGGGACGCCGGCGGAAGTGCGCGCCAATCCCGAGGTGGTCAGCGCCTATCTCGGCACACACGGGTGATGGAGAGAGGGATGCTGCTCGAAATCTCCGGCCTGACCAGCCATTACGGTCGCATTCAGGCCCTTAAAGGCATCGACGTCACGGTGGCGGAAGGCGAACTGGTGGCCCTGGTGGGCGCCAACGGTGCCGGCAAGACCACCATGCTGCGCTGCATCTCGGGGGTGCAGCCGGTGTCCGGCGGCACCATCAAGTTCGCCGGCCAGGACATCACCAAGATGCCCCCGGAAAAACGTGTCGGCCTGGGCATCTGCCAGTCGCCGGAAGGCCGTCAGGTCTTCGGCCCCATGTCGGTGGAGGATAATCTGCGCCTCGGCGCCTATCGCCGCCACGGCCCCGACGTCAAGGCCGACATGGACCGCATGTACGAGATGTTCCCCATTCTGCACAAGAAGCGGGAATTGCCGGCGGGAACCCTGTCGGGCGGTCAGCAGCAGATGCTGGCCATCGCTCGTGCCCTGATGGGCAATCCGCGGGTGCTGCTGCTCGATGAACCGTCCATGGGTCTGGCGCCGCTGCTGGTGGCGGAAATCTTCCGTACCATCCAGGCGCTCAAGGACGGCGGCATGACCATCTTCCTGGTGGAACAGAACGCCTATGCCGCCCTGGCCATCGCCGATCGCGGCTATGTGCTGGAAACCGGCGCCGTGGTCCTCACCGACCAGGGATCGCGGCTGCTCAATGACGACAAGGTCAAGGAAGCCTATCTGGGGCTGTAGACCGCCAGTGAACTGAAAAAGTGTATCGCCGTCAGCGCAGGCTGGCGGCGATTTGCTTTTGCGCCGGGCTAAGGTCATACAGGCCGATTCTGGGCGAGAACAGAACGGTAATGGCGATGGCGGCCAGGCAGACGGCGCTCAGGCTGAGCCAGCGCATCGGGTTGGCCTCGGTGTGGCTCATGGTCGAATCGTACATTTCCCGGCCCCTACGTAAAATCACTAACCAAAAGAAGTAGGTTGCTACTTCCAACGAGTAGCTACCCGATTCCGAGCGATAAAATCCAGCCCTAATTTTGGAATCGGCCCAAAGAGTCTGCCCTGAGGATGTTGCGGCGCAACGTGATACTAAACTTGCATTTCGATACGCAAAACTGTAATAGGTAATTCAATACCGAATTAGCCGGCCGCCAAGTGCCGGTCAGAGGGAGGATCGAAGGCATGCATGAAGTGCGCCTTCACGGACGGGGCGGCCAAGGTGCTGTCCTGGCGTCCGCCATTCTTGCCGCCGCGCTGGTGGAGGAAGGGCGTCATGTCATGGCCATTCCGGCTTTCGGCTTTGAACGCCGCGGGGCACCGGTGGTGGCCTTCCTGCGGCTTTCCGATACGGAAATCCGCCGGGTCACCAACATCTATGCGCCTGATATCGTCGTGGTCATCGATCCCACCGTGGTGCGGGCGGTTGATGTCTTCGCCGGGATGCCGGCGGGCGGCTCCCTGATCCTGGCCACCAGCAAGGCGCCGGGCGAGATCATGGTGCCGGCCGGAATGGGCAAGATCGCCACCTGCAACGCCATCCACATCGCCATGGAGATCTTCAAGCGCCAGATCACCAACACCATCATGCTCGGCGCCTTCGCCAGGGCGACCGGGCTGGTGAGCGTGGATTCGCTGGAAAAGGCCTTGGAGGAGACGCATTTCCGCGACGCCGGTATGCCGAAACCACAATTCTCGATCTGGGCAAGGAGAACGCGGCATGACTCTCCGCAATGTCCCCGACAACATGTGTCCCATCGCCACCGAATACACCACCATGCTCACCGGCGACTGGCGGGCCTTGCGGCCGGTGGTCGATCGCGACCGTTGCGTCAAATGCGCCACCTGCTGGCTGTATTGCCCGGTGCAGTGCGTGGTGGAGCGGCCGGCATGGTTCGACTTCAACTACGATTACTGCAAGGGCTGCGGCATCTGCGCCGAGGAATGTCCGCACCGCGCCATCACCATGGTTGAAGAGGCGGAGGGCTGATCATGAGCGAAGCGACAGCGACGCGCGGCGCCGTTGAGGCGCCCGGAGCGCAGCGGAGGAGCCAAGGGTGCGCGAGCACCCGCCCGGCGATTGAGGGGCATGAACCAGGAGCGAAGCTGCTGTTTCCACCGCCAAGTGCAAGGTCATCGTCTTTGACGGCAACGAAGCCGCCGCC
>JACQAD010000273.1 GCA_016195125.1 Magnetospirillum sp. | reverse complement strand
GGGTGGTGGAGGTGTAGTCCTTCCACTCCTTGCCGATCATGGCGTCATAATCGGCGATCTTGTCCATATGTACGGAGCGCGCCGCCGGATCGGCGGCATCTACCGCCCACATGATCCGGACTCGAATCCGATGGAGATTGTCGAGAATGGAGGAAAGCTGGCCCAGGCAGACCACCCGGCCCTCGTACATGGACTTCATGCGCTCTTCCATGCTGCCCATGCCCCGGAATCCCAGGGTCGCGACCACCGACACCAGCACCACCATCAAGACGGTCAGAATGGACAGGCGCGCTGAAATTCGCAGATCAGCCAACATTGGATTCGCTCCCCCAAATACCGGAACCACGCCAATAGGCATAGTTAATACGGCATAGAACGATACAGCATTTTCCAGATCCGTGAAAGTCCCTACGTCGTGTCGCCAACGACAAAAAAGCAGGGCGCACATTGCTGCGCGCCCTGCTGGATAAAGCTCCTGGGATCTTCAATCAGACGCTGGCCAGGGCCTCCTTGCGGGCTTCCACCACCTTGTCGGCGACCCGGCCGGTGATCTCCTGGAGATGGTCGAAGGTCCAGGAGAAGGTGCCGACACCCATGGTCAGGGAGCGCAATTCGACGATGAGATCGTCCATCTCGGCCTGGGGCAGATAGGCGGAGACCGTGTCCCAGCCCTGCCAGCCCTCCTTGGCGTCATAGCCGAGAATCTGACCGCGCCGTCCGGTGACGATGCGCTGAGCCTTGGCGGTGAAGTCCGAGGGAACCGAGAGTCCGACTGCCAGCACCGGCTCCAGCAATACCGGCTCGCACAGCGGCATGCCTTCGCTCATGGCGATGCGGGCCGCCGTCTTGAAGGCCATGTCCGAGCTGTCCACGGCATGGTAGCTGCCCGAGGTCAGGGTCACCTGCAAATCCACCACCGGGAAGCCGAACGGACCCTGCTTGAGGAAATCGGCGACGCCTTCCTCCACCGAGGGAATGTACTGGCGCGGCACCACACCGCCGACGATCTTGTCGACGAACTGGAAGCCCTGGCCGCGCGGCAGCGGCGCGATGTCGATGTGAATATCGCCGAACTGGCCGTGCCCGCCCGATTGCTTCTTGTGGCGGCCATGCACCGAGGTGGATTTGCGGATGGTCTCCTTGTAGGGGACCGTCGGCTTGTGGGTGACCACCTGCATGTTGAAGCGATTCTTCAGGCGGTCGATGGCCACCTGCAGATGGATCTCGCCCTGACCGCGCAGGATCTGTTCACCGAACTCGCCGTGATCCAGGGACAGGGAGGGGTCTTCCTCGATCAGCTTGGTGACCGCCCCGGTCAGCTTGACGTCGTCACCCTTTTTTTCCGCCGCCAGGGCAAACGCGAAGAGCGGGGCCAGCGGCGCCGGCCACGCCGCCAGACCGGCATCGGCGGCACCGATCACCGCGCCGGTGGCGACTGCATCGAGACGGCCAAAGGCCACGATTTCTCCCATGCCCGCCTTGGCCACCTTGGTGGCGGTTCCGCCATTCATGGCATACAGGCCGCCGATCCGGCCGCAATCGAGGCTTTGATTGTCGGCGAACTCGCCCCGCCAGATGCGGGAATAGCTGAGCTTGCCGGTATGGGCGGCATGAACGGTCTTGAAGACCTGGGCCAGGGGCGCGCCCTCGCCGCTCATTCCCAGACGGGCGGCGGTGGCGGCCGGGCCGGGGCATTCATGGCGCAGCGCCTTGAGCACGCGGTGGATGCCGCCATCATTCTCGGCCGAGCCGAAGAACACCGGCACGATCAGGTCGTCGGCCAGATCCTTGCCCAAATCGGCATAGACCTCGTCGGTGGGCGGCTGGATGTCTTCCAGCAGTTCTTCCATCAGGTGGTCGTCGAAATCGGCCAGATGCTCGAGCATCTCCTGACGCGCGGCGCTTTCCTCGCCCTTGATGGCGTCGGGGATCTTGATCATGGAAGAGGTCTGGCCGGGACGGTATTTGTAGGCCCGCTCGCTGACCAGATCGATATAGCCGGTGACGGCATCGCCCTCGCGGATGGGAATTTCGCGCATGATCAGGGGGCGGTCGGACACCGCCTGCAGGGCCTCCAGGGTCTCCTTCAGACGGGTGCCGGCGGTATCGATCTTATTGACGAACAGGATGTGCGGAATCTTGTGCTGGTCCAGGAATTTCAGCACCGGCGCCACCATCACCGCGCGGGCGGGATCGGGCTCGCACACCACCACGGCGGCATCCACCGCCATCAGGGCATTGTAGGAATCCTGCTGGAACTCCACCGAGCCGGGACAATCCACGAAGGTCCACGTCTCGCCCAGATACTCGGCGGACGCGATATTGGGTTCGACGCTCATCAGCCGGGCGCGGGCCTCGGGGCTGGAATCGCCGATTGTGGAGCCGTCCTTGATCCTGCCCTGGCGTCCGATGGCGCCACAGGCGAACAGCATGGCTTCGAGAAGGCTGGTCTTGCCGCTGGCGAAGGGCCCGACCAGGGCGCAGGCACGCGGCAATGAAGGAGACTTGGCGGTCATGGACCCTCCGGGATGATTCGGTTTGGCGGACCGCCGGAACCCCCTGCGCCCACCCCGTCCGGCAAAGCCGGACAGACCATATTATTGGCGTTCCACCCCAGGGCGGAACCTCCCCATGGTTCCAGTCTATGGGGCGACTGGCAACAGGAAATGGGCAGCGGCGGCGTCAGGGCTGCACTGCTTGCTTCTTGGTTGATCGGCCGGGAGATGGTTTACTCAACGGACCCCAGGAGCGAGGATGGCCGCCCATGACCGAACACATCCATCTCAAGATCACCGGCGCCGTCGCCACGATCACTCTGACCCGTCCCGAGGTGCATAACGCGCTGGACCCGGCCATGGTCGGCAACATCGCCCAGGCGTTCCAGAAGGTCAGCGTCGCCGATGTGGTCCGGGTGGTGGTGATCGAGGCCCAGGGCCCCAGCTTCTGCGCCGGCGGCGATATCGCCTGGACGCGGCGCATGCTGGAGATGCAAACCGAGGAGGTCAGCCGCGACGCCATGCAGATGGCGGTCATGCTCGACGCCATCGACCGCTGCGCCAAGCCGGTGATCGCCCGTATTCAAGGGGCTGCCCTGGGATTGGGGGCCGGCATCGTCGCCTGCGCCGACATGGCCGTCGCCGCCGAGGAGGCCAGCTTTTCCCTGCCTGAAATCCGCGCCGGCTTCTCTCCCACCCTGGTCACCCCCTATATGGCCGCCGCCATGGGCACCCGGGCCTGCCGCCGCTATATGCTGAGCGGTGAACGCTTCGACGCGCGCGAGGCCCTGCGCCTGGGCCTGCTTCATGCGGTGGTGACGGCCGACAAGCTGGATTCCGCCCGCGACCTGCTGATCGAATCCTGCCTGAAGGGCGCCCCCAAGGCCCAATCCGCCGCCAAGGACTTGCTGCGCGTGATCGACGATAGCCCCGCCGGCCCCGATCTCATGCGCTATACCGTCGCCCAGTTCACCGACCAGCGCACCTCGGCCGAATGCCGGGAAGGACTCGCCGCCCTGGTGGAAAAGCGCAAGCCCAACTGGATGGGGTGAGACCCCACCCTTCACCCATCCCCCCGCCCGCCCCCGTCGCCCTCGCCTGCCGCGGGAATGACGATGGGTGCCGGGGCCGCCATCGCCTCCAAAGGAGCCTCCGCCGATGATTTCCGACTGCCTAGCCGGCCTTCGCGTCCTTGACCTCTCCCTTTACATCCCCGGCCCCCTGGCCACCCTGTGGCTGTCCGATCTGGGCGCCGAAGTGGTCAAGGTGGAAAGTCCGGCGGGTGATCCCATGCGGACCATGGGTCCGGTGGACGCGGACGGCACCACCGCCTTCTACAAGCTGGCCAACGCCAACAAGACCGTCGTCACCCTTGACCTCAAATCCGAGGACGGCAAGGCCCGTTTCGCCCGCATGGTGGAAAAGGCCGACGTGCTGCTGGAGGGTTTTCGTCCCGGCGTCATGGACCGCCTGGGCTTTCCCCTCAAGCGCCTGCATGAGCTCAATCCCCGCCTGGTCCATTGCGCCCTGTCCGGCTATGGCGGCACCGGCCCCTTTGCCACCAGGGCCGGCCACGACGTCACCTATCTGGCGGTGACCGGCCTATTGGCGGCCAGCGGCCCGGCCGAGCGGCCGATCATGACCTTTCCGCCGCTCGCCGATCATGCCGGGGCCATGCTGGCGGTGAATTCCATTCTGGCGGCGTTGTTGAAGCGCGGCGCCACCGGCAAGGGCTCGACCATTGACATCTCCCTGGCCGAGGCGGCGCTGTCGTGGATGGGCGGCGTGCTGACCATGGCGCACCGCTGGGGCGATCCCCGGCGCGAGCACGATCTGATCAATGGCGGCGCCGCCTTCTATCGGATCTACAAGACCAATGACGGCCGTTTCGCCGCCATCGCCGCCCTGGAGGAGAAGTTCTGGCATTCCTTCTGCGACGCCATCGGCAAGCCGGAATGGATTCACCGCCAGAACGAGCCCCTGCCCCAGACCAAGCTGGTTGCCGAGATGGAGGCCCTGTTCGCCACCCGCTCCCTGGCCGAGTGGAGCGCCCTGCTCGAGCCCGCCGACTGCACCTTCGAGCCGGTGCTCGAGCCCCATGAGGTGGCGTCGCACCCCCATCACAAGGCCCGCGACTTCATTCACACCAACGACCAGGGACTGGTCGAGGTGCTGCTGCCCATCATGATGGAAGGCGCCCGCCCCCGCCGCCGCCGGCCCCTGACCGAACAGGCGGCCGAGGAAGTGCTCAGCGGCTGGCGGTAAACGCCTTCAGATCCGCGGCGATCCGGGCGATGGGGGTGTCCCAGTCGCTCGGCTCCGGCTGGCGGTACAGGCGGACATTGGGGTACCAGGGGCTGTCGTCGCGATCCTTGAGCCAGCGCCAGCAGCCGTCGAAGCGCGACAGCAGCCAGACCGGCTTGCCCATTGCCGCCGCCAGATGGGCCACCGAGGTATCGACGCAGATCACCAGATCCAGCCCCTGAATCAGGGCGGCGGTATCGGCGAAATCGGTGATGGCGGCGGTCAGGTCGGCCAGGGCGGGAAAGGCCAGGGCCTGAGCCCCGTGGCGGCCCACCTGAAGACTGACGAAGGACGCTCCCGCCACCTCCAGAATCGGCGCCAATTGCGCCAGGGCCAGCGATCGGCGGCGGTCGATGAGCAGGCATTCGATGTCGTGTTCGCGCGACTCTCCGGCCCAGACCAATCCGACCCGCTTGCCCTCGGGCAAGGCGGCCGATAGGCGGTCGCGCCAGGGCGCCAGCCGTTCGGCCGGGGCATGGAGATAGGGGATGGTTGCGGGAATGCTGTCCAATTCGGTGGCGAAGGCCAGGGGCAGACTCATCAGCGGCGCCTGAACGTCGCAGGCCTCCCCGCCCGCGCCGGCGGCGACCACCTTATCCACGCCCTCCATGCCCTGGAACAGCGAGACCAGGGCCGGTTGCACCTCCAGCACCACCCTCGCCCCGCGCGCCGCGGCCATGGGGGCATAGCGGACGAATTGCAAAGTGTCGCCGAAGCCCTGCTCGGACCAGAGCAACAGGGTCCGGCCCGCAATATCCTCGCCCCGCCATTGCGGCTTGTCGGCATGACGCCGCGCCTCCTGGCCGCGCCGGCATCCCCAGCGCGCCTCGTACAGGTGCCAGCCCTCGCGGTAATCGCCCAGCATCAGTCTGGCGATGCCGCGATGAAAGGCGACGTCGGCATTGCCGGGTTCGGCCCGGCCGGCGGCATCGAAATAGTCCAACGCCTCGGCGACCCGGCCCAGGGTGTAGAGGGTCTGGCCAAGATTGGACAGAGCGGCGGCGGAGGGCTGGACGGCCACCGCTTCCCGCCCTCGCGCCAGGGCCTCGTCCAGCCTGCCCATGTCGCGCAGCAGCGCGGCGCTGTTGGCCAGGACCAGAGGATCGTTGGGCGACAATTGCCCGGCAGTCTCGTAGCACTCGGCGGCACGGTCCAGTTCCCCCAGTTCGCGCAGGGAATTGCCCAGATTGTTCCAGACCTCGGAATGATCGCGCTGGCGGCTCAGCAGCAACTGGTACAGGGCCACCGCCTCGTGGTGGTGACGCATATCGGCCAGGGCATTGCCGGCTTCGAAAAGGTGGCCGATGCCGCTGCCGTCGATTCCGGCCAGACGCAGATAGGTCTTCACCGCGGCCGCGTCCTGGCTCCGGGCCCGGTAGCGCCGCGCCAGGGCCAGCACCGCCGGAGGATAATTGGGCGCCAGTTCGGCGGCGCGGGCAGCGTGCTCCAGCGCCTCTTCATGACGCCCCCGGACCTCGACGATATCCGAGGCGGCCACCAGGGTCGCCGCATTGTTGGGCGCCAGCCTGAGGGCTCCGGCGATGGCGGCATCGGCCTCGGTCGGACGGTCCATGGCCAGCAGGGCACGGGCCAGGTCGCTGTGGAGGCTGGCCTCCCCCGGCCGTTCGGACACGGCGCGACGCAAATGCTTGACCGCCTCGTCGGGACGCCCCAGGCGCATGAGCACCCCGGCCATATTGGCCAGAGCCTCCACGAAGGCCGGACGATGGGCCACCGCCTGCTCAAGGGCGGCCAGGGCCTCGTCCAACTGGCCGCTTTGGGCCAGGGCGTTGCCCAAACCGAACAGCGCCTCGGGAATGGCGGGATTGAGTTCCAGGGCGCGTCGGTAGGACGCCTCGGCCTCGGTCAGGCGGCGGGCGCTCAGCAGGGCATTGCCCAGATTGACGTGATAGTCGGGAACCCGGCCATTGGCCCGGATGGCCTCGCCGATCAGGTGAACGGCCAGATCGAACTGGCCCATCTGGGAGCAGGCCACCCCGAGAAGATGGTTGGCCCCCTCGTGATAGGGGTCCAGGCCCAGGATACGCTGATAGATCTCGATGGCGTCGGTGAGGCGCCCCGCCTGATGCAGCGCCACGGCCTTGGCAAACTCGTCGGCCAAATCGGGAACCCCGCTGTTGTCCTTGGGGGGCACGATGGCACGGCCAGCGCAGTAGTGGCAAGGCACCTGATAGGGATCAACCGCCCCGCCGCCAGTGTCGTCTCGGCAAAGGTCGAACCTCATACGCAAATGCCCGGACGGGAGAGTTGAACCCTGGTCGCGGAGTGCTATGATCCCCCTCCGATTCGTCGAGGATATCTATGCCGAACGGCAGAGAAAGACCCACATGCCTGGACCCAAGCACCCTGGTGGTGCTGTTGGGGGTCATGGCAGCCCTCTTCATCGTCGTCACCTTCGCCACCATGGCATGGCAGCGGCGGGTCGATCTGTTGCTGGAGCGGCAGACCAGCAACGAGCGGCTGGCCGAGACCCTGGCCGAGCATGTGGAGGGGGTTTTCCAGCAATCCACCCTGGTGCTGGCCACCATCTCCGAACGCTTGTCCCACGAGGGCGGGGCCAAGCCCGGCGATCCCGATTTCCATGCCTTTTTAGCCACTCTGGCCCGTCAGGCGCCGGAAATCGCCGCCATGCGGGTTCTCAGCCCGGACGGCCGCTACCTGCATTCCTACCCCGAGCATCCCGACGAGACCGTCAATGCCGCCGACCGCGACTATGTGGCGGTTCACGCCACGCCGCGCCAGGGCCTGTTCCTGGGCCCGCCCATCGTCAGCCGCATCAACGGGCTGCTGGTTCTGCCGGTCAGCATCGCCCACCGGAAACCCGACGGCACCGTGGCCGCAGTGGTGGTGGCCCTGATCCGCATTGACCGCCTGAACACCTTATTCGATACGGTGCGCAGCCGCCCCAACGGCACCGTCGCCCTGTTCCGCGCCGACGGCATCCTGCTGGGCCGCGGCCCCTTCAGTGACGCGATGGGAGGCCAGGACTTTTCCGACGGCCCCCTGTTCAAGACCCACCTCCCCGCCTCGCCCCACGGCAGCTATACCAGCGTGGTCGCCACCGATCAGCGCCTGCGCCAGGCCAGCTACCGCACTTTGGACGGCCTGCCGCTGGTGGTTTCGGTCTCGGGACTTCATGACGACGCCATGGCGGTGTGGCACCAGTATCTGGCCGCCCTGACCGCCATCGGCCTGCCGCTGGTGATGGTCGCGGCGGCGGTGACCTTGCTGCTGCATCGGCAATTGCGCGAGCGTGAACGGTTCGAGCGGCTGCTGGCCCGACGAACCGCCGACCTTGAACTGGCCAACGAGGAATTGCGCCATGTGGCCGAGATTTCAGCCCATCATCTTCAAGAGCCGCTGCGCACGGTGCTGTCCTACGGCCAGTTGCTGATCCGTGCCGCCCAGGGCAAGGATGGAGGGAGCCTGGACGAATATCTGGGCTTCGTCCGCGCCGGCATCGACCGCATGAAGGGGCAATTGGACTCGCTGCAACGCTATCTGGGGATGGAGCAATGCCGCCCCCACCAGACCGTCTCGCTGACCCGACTGATGAGCGAGACCCTGGAACGCCTTGGCCCGGAATTGGAACGCTGCGGAGGAGTGGTGGTGGTGGTGGGCAGCCTGCCGGAGATCCGGGGCGATCGCCAGCATCTGGCCAGCCTGTTCCATCACCTTCTCACCGCCATCATGGGATTGCATCGCCCGGACACCCGCCAGACCATCCGCTTTGGCGCCGAGCGCGAGGACGATATGTGGCACCTCCGGGTGGAGGCCGACAATACCGACATCAATTTCGGCGACGGCGAGACGTCGTTTCCGGTTCTGGACTCGGGCAGTGTCGGCCCCCATGGTGGTGGCCCCACCCTCAGCCTGGCGCTGTGCCGCAAGATCGTCCACCTGCATGGCGGCCACATGTGGGCGGAGACCCTGGAATCCGGCGAATCACGGCTGCATCTGTTCCTGCCGGGGATGTAGCACCTACTTCCCCGCCAAATCCACCAGCCGCCGGGGCGAGACATTGCCCGTCAGCGACGGATCAAGGAGACGGGCGGCGGCCTGACGCTCGGCGGGCGTGAAGGTGGCCAGGGTCTTCAGCCCCTCCGCCTCGGCCCGTCCGCCACTATCGAAGCCGCGGGCGGCGACCGCGTGCCAGCGGGCCGCCTCGGCCCGGGCGGCGGCTCCGCCCTCGGCTTCGCGCAACAGGGCCAGCAGCTGAGCCGAGGGCGCATGGCGGCGGCGCGCCGCGATCTCGGCCATGGCGGCGGCCTTGGTGGTCAGCTGGGGCAGGCGCGTCATCTCCATGGCCGAACGCTGGGCGGTACGGCACAATTGGGTCAGGGCCTCGGTGCGGAACTCGCCGGCGGGCAGGGCCTCGGCGCCGCTCAGTAGCCGGTCCATCCAGACCAGGGAATCCGGGTTGGCCGGGCTGAAATCCTTTTGGGCGAAGGGCATGTTGCCCAGACGGTCGCGCCGCATCACCGGATCGCTGAGCTTGTTCAGGGCGTTCATGGCACCGGCGGGATCGTCGGAGCGGATGCGGGCGCCGTAAAGCACCAGAGTACCGGCATCACGGGCGGACGGAACGGTCAGGGCATCCACCTCCGGCTCCAGTATCGCCGCCAGGCCGAGCGCTCCCTTGCCGGCCCCGCCCATGGCCAGGGATTCCAGCGCCACCAGACCGTTCTCCAGGCGGGTCGCGTCGGGCAAGGCCTTGACGGCGGCCACCGCCTGCTCGGCCACCTCCCCGGCCTCGGGCAGCTTGCGAGCCGCCAGCAACCCCGCCGCATGGGCCAGCAGCCGGGCCTGCAATTCGGGATCGGGCACCCTGGTCAGGGCCAGGGCGGCCCCCACCGAGCGCCGCTTGATCTCGGCATCGATGGCGGGCGACCTCGCCCACCTCCATCTGCAGGTGCTGGTCCGCCGACAGGCGCCGGGCCACATAAAGCTTGGGCTCCATTCCCGCCGCCAAAGCGGTGGTCGAGGTCAACAGCAGCAGGCAAAGGGGAAGGACGCGTTTCATGACCTCTCCTCGAACAGGGGCGCAGGCAGCCTAGCCCAGACGGGACCGCTCCGGCTTGACTTGGGTCATGTGGAAGGCGATCAGCCCAGGCGCCGCAGCCAATCGGCCGAGGGCGAGAAGAAGGCGGCGCCGGTGACCGGGCGGGTGAAGTCCAGCAAGCGGTCATGGTGACCGTCGCCCGACGACAGCACCATGCGCTCCAGCATCTTGCGAAAGGGCGTCGGGCTGGCGCAATAGGCGACGAAATACAGCCCCATCTCCGAGGTGGTGCCGTAAGGCAGCGAGTGACGCAGGATTTCCAGCTCCTCGCCATCCTCCTCGATCACCACCCGGGCGATATGGGCGCTGGGCGGCTTGGCCTCGTCGGACAGTTCCTGGTCGGTCTCCTTGGTGCGTCCCACGGCGCGTTCCTGCTCGGCCACGGGCAAACCCTCCCAGCCGGGCAGGTCGTGGACATAGCGCTGCAGGCTGACGAAGCTGCCGCCGGCATGGGGGCCGTCCTTGACCAGGGCCACCTCGGCGCGATCGTCGCCCTCGGGATTCTCGGTACCGTCCACAAAGCCGGTGAGGTCGCGGTTGCCCAGATGCTTGAAGCCCATCACCTCCTCGACCAGACGCACATGCCTGCCCAGGCGATCCATGAGGCGGCGCGCCAGGATCAGATTGGCGTCATGGCGCGGCGAATGGATGTGCACGAACAGATCGGCGGGAGTGGCCGGCGCCCGGCGCGGGCCATCTTCCAGGGGGGCGAAGGGAGCCAGTCCCTCGGGCATGGGTTGACCGGTCAGTCGACCCCAGATTGCCGCTCCGATGCCCACGGCGCTGACCAGCGCGGGCTCGCCCGCTTGCGCCGCCACGGCTGCGGTCAAATCGGGCAGATCGGCCAGGATGGTGCGCAACGGCGCCATCTCGCCCTCGGCCAGGACCATGGTCAGGAAGAGGCCGAAACAGCCCCCGTCGGCGCAGATGGCGGATTGGGGGCGGGTCATGGCCTCACCCGAAGCGGACGTCGACGATCTCGTAGGATTTGGAGCCGCCGGGCGCCGTGACCTCGACGGTATCGCCCAAATGCTTGCCGATCAGGGCGCGGGCCAGGGGCGAATGCACCGACATGCGCCCCGATTTGATGTCGGCCTCGTGGGCGCCGACGATGGTGTAGACCACCTCGTCGTCGGAATCCTCATCGGCCAGGGTGACGGTGGCGCCGAAGCGCACCTGATCGCCCGACAGCGTGGTGATGTCGATCACCTGGGCGCGGGAGATGATGTCCTCCAACTCGGAGACCCGGCCCTCGATGAAGCTCTGACGCTCACGCGCGGCATGGTATTCGGCGTTTTCCGAGAGGTCGCCATGCTCGCGTGCCTCGGCGATGGCACGGATCACCGCCGGCCGCTCCACCGACTTGAGAGTCCTGAGCTCGTCCTCCAGCTGGGCCAGCCCACCGGGAGTCATCGGAATTTTTTCCATCGCTTAACCTGCCCCTGCCCCTAGAACGAGCCTTTAAAGTACGATTGCAGAGGCGCCACATCAAGCGTGCCGCAACGAAGGGCCTCGATCGCCTCCACCGCCGCCCGCGCTCCGGCCACCGTGGTGTAGTGGGGAATGTTGTTGGTCAGCGCCGTACGGCGGATGGAAAAGCTGTCCTTGACCGCCACGCTGCCCTCGGTGGTGTTGACCACCAATTGCACCTGACCGTTCATCATGGCATCGACGCAATGGGGCCGGCCTTCCAGCACCTTGTTGACGATGGTGATGTCGGTGACGCCGCGATCCTTGAGGTAGAAGGCGGTGCCGTCGGTGGCCATGACCTTGAATCCCATGGCCAGCAGGCGCCGGGCGATCTCGACCATGGCCGGCTTGTCGCCGTCGCGCACCGAGATGAAGGCGCCGCCCTCGGTGGGCAAATTGGTGCCGGCGCCCAGCTGGCTTTTGGCGAAGGCCCGGGCGAAGTCGGAATCGATGCCCATGACCTCGCCGGTGGATTTCATCTCCGGCCCCAGCAGGATGTCGACACCGGGGAAGCGGGCGAAGGGGAACACCGCCTCCTTGACCGCCACGTGCTTCATCACCGGCCGGGTGGTCAGGCCGAACGAGGCCAGGGTCTCGCCGGCCATGACGCGGGCCGCGATCTTGGCGATGGGCACGCCGGTGGCCTTGGCGACGAAGGGCACGGTGCGGCTGGCGCGCGGATTGACTTCCAGGATGTAGATGTCGCCGTCCTTGATGGCGTACTGGATGTTCATCAGCCCGACCACGCCCAGGGCCTTGGCCAGCATGCCGGTCTGGCGCTCCAGCTCGGCGATGGTGGTCTTGTCCAGGGAATAGGGCGGTAGCGAGCAGGCGGAATCGCCCGAATGGATACCGGCCTCCTCGATGTGCTGCATGATGCCGGCGATATAGACCTGGGTGCCGTCGGACAGGGCATCGACATCGACCTCGATGGCGTCCTTGAGGTAGAGGTCGATCAGCACCGGATCCTTGCCCGACACCACCACCGCTTCCTTCATATAGCGTTCCAGCGCCTCGTGATCATAGACGATCTGCATGGCGCGGCCGCCCAGCACGAAGCTGGGACGGATCACCACCGGATAGCCGATGCGCTCGGCCACGGTGATGGCTTCCTGGAACGAGCGGGCGGTGCCGTTGGCCGGCTGCTTGAGGCCCAGCTCGTGCAGCAGCTTCTGGAAGCGCTCGCGGTCCTCGGCCAGATCGATGGAATCGGGGCTGGTGCCCAGGATCGGAATGCCGGCCTTCTCCAGGGCATGGGCCAGCTTCAGGGGCGTCTGGCCGCCGAACTGGACGATGCAGCCCAGCACCTTGCCGTTGGACTGCTCCTTACGGACCAGATCGATGACGGTCTCGGCGGTCAGCGGCTCGAAATAGAGGCGGTCCGAGGTGTCGTAATCGGTGGACACGGTCTCGGGGTTGCAATTGACCATGATGGTTTCCTTGCCGGCCTCGTCGAGGGCATAGGCGGCATGGACGCAGCAATAGTCGAACTCGATGCCCTGGCCGATGCGGTTGGGACCGCCGCCCAGGATGATCACCTTGACCTTGTCCGAGGGATCGGCCTCGCATTCGGGCGGATTGACGCCGTCGCCCTCGTAGCAGGAATACATATAGGCGGTCGAGGACGGGAACTCGGCGGCGCAGGTGTCGATGCGCTTGTAGACCGGCTTGACGTTCAGCACCTCGCGGCGGAACGTGGTCTCCAGCAGGCTCTTGCCCGACAGCCTGGACAGGCGCTCGTCCGAGAAGCCCATCTTCTTGAGCCGCAGCAGGCCGGGCGCGTCGATGGGCAGACCCTTGGTCCGGACCTCTTCCTCGGCATCGGTGATGCCCTTGATCTGGCCCAGGAACCACTTGTCGTAGAAGCAGGCGGCATGGATCTCGTCGATGGACAGACCCAGGCGGAAGGCCTGGGCGATGACCAGCAGACGGTCGGCGCGGGGCTCGGCCAGGGCCTTCTTGACCGCGTCCTTCATGTCGCCGGCGCCCGAGCCGGGGATTTCCACGTCGTCGAGGCCGGTCAGGCCGGTCTCCATGCTGCGCAGGCCCTTCTGCAGGCTTTCCTGGAAGGTGCGGCCGATGGACATGGCCTCGCCCACCGACTTCATGGAGGTGGTCAGGCCCGGATCGGCGCCGGGGAACTTCTCGAAGGTGAAACGCGGAATCTTGGTGACCACGTAATCGATGGTCGGCTCGAACGACGCCGGAGTGCAGCCGGTGATGTCGTTGGTCAGCTCGTCCAGCGTATAGCCCACCGCCAGCTTGGCGGCGATCTTGGCGATGGGAAAGCCGGTGGCCTTGGACGCCAGGGCCGACGAGCGCGACACCCGCGGGTTCATCTCGATGACGGTCATACGGCCGTCCTTGGGATTGACCGCGAACTGCACGTTGGAGCCGCCGGTATCCACCCCGATCTCGCGCAGCACCGCGATCGAGGCGTTGCGCATGATCTGGTATTCCTTGTCGGTCAGCGTCAGGGCCGGGGCGACGGTGACGGAATCACCCGTATGCACGCCCATGGGATCGACGTTCTCGATGGAACAGATGATGATGCAATTGTCCTTCTTGTCGCGGACAACCTCCATCTCGTATTCCTTCCAGCCCAGCACCGATTCCTCGACCAGAACCTCATGCACGGGGGAAGCGGCCAGACCGCCGGAGACGATGTGCTCGTACTCGGCGACGTTATAGGCGATGCCGCCGCCGGTGCCGGCCAGGGTGAAGCTGGGACGGATGATGGCGGGCAGACCGACGAAGGGCATGGCCTCACGGGCCTCGGCCAGGGTTCTGACCAGCTTGGACTTGGGGCTTTCCAGCCCGATCTTGTCCATGGCGTCGCGGAACAGCAGCCGGTCCTCGGCCTTGGCGATGACGTCGCGCTTGGCGGCGATCATCTCGACGCCGAACTTTTCCAGGATGCCCATATCCGCCAGCTTCATGGCGGTGTTCAGCGCCGTCTGGCCGCCCATGGTGGGCAGCAGCGCGCAGGGGCGCTCCTTCTCGATGATCTTGGCGACGATCTCCGGGGTGATCGGCTCCACATAGGTGGCGTCGGCCAGACCGGGATCGGTCATGATGGTCGCCGGGTTGGAATTGACCAGAATGACCCGGTAG
>JACQAD010000282.1 GCA_016195125.1 Magnetospirillum sp. | reverse complement strand
GGAGCCCTGACCTCGACCCAGGTGCAGGCCCTGGCGCCGACCCAGATCGCGGCCCTGACCACGACCCAGATGCCGCAAGTGGCGGTGACGGCCCTGCTCAGCCTTTCTGCGGCGCAGTTCGGAGCCCTGACCTCGACCCAGATCGGCGCGGCGAGCACCACCCAGATCGCCGCGCTGACCACGACCGGCGTGAGCCTGTTGAGCACCACCCAGGTCGGTGGCCTCACCGCGACCGAGGTGGCGGCCCTGGCGACGACTCAATTGGCGGCGGCCTCGTCCACCCAATTGGGCTCGCTCTCCACCGCCGCCATCGCCGGCCTGTCCACCACGGATCTGGCGGCCTTGACCACCACCCAGCTGGGCGGCGTGACCTCGACCCAGATGGGCGTCCTGTCGGTGACCCAGATCAGGGGGCTGAGCAGCACCGATCTGGGGGTCTTGACCACCACGCAGGTGGGCGGCCTCACCTCGACCCAGCTGGGGGCCCTGACCAGCGTCCAGGCGGGAAATCTGACCTCCACCGCCTTGGGCGCCCTGACCACCACGCAGCTGGGCGGATTGAGCTCGGCCCAGCTGGGCGGAGTGACCACCACTCAGATACCGGGGCTGACCACGACCCAGCTCGCCGCCTTGACCATCACCCAGGTGAAGGGGCTGAGCGGCACCCAGTTCGGGGCCCTGACCACCACCCAGCTGGGATCGGTGACCAGTACCCAGCTGGCGGGCCTGACCAGTACCCAGGTGGCGGGGCTGACCACCACCACCCTGGGGGCGCTTTCGACCACTCAGATGGGAGGCCTCAGCCAGGCGACGCTGTCGGCCATGACCAGTACCCAGGCGGCGTCGCTGACCACCACCCTGATTCCGTCCCTGGCCACCACCGGCCTCGTCACCATCGGGTCCACCGCCATCGCCGCCCTGTCCACCACCCAGCTGTCCTATCTGAGTTCGACCCAGCTGGGAGTGCTGTCCACCACCGCCCTGGCCGGACTGAGCACCACCCAGGTGGCGGCGTTGACGACGACGCAGGTGGGCGGGCTGGTGACCACCCAGATGAACGCGCTGTCGTCGACCCAGGTGAGCGCCCTGACCACCACCGATATCGCCGCCCTGGCGGTGACCCAGGTGGCGGGCCTGTCCACCACCGGCATCAAGGCCCTGACCACCACCCAGGTGGTCAATCTGGCGCCGACCCAGATTGCCGCCCTGACCACGACGCAGCTGCCGCAGATGAGCACGACCCAATTGGGGGCGATCACCCTGGGGCAATTGGGAGCCTTGACCTCGACCCAGATCGCGGCGGTGACCACCACCCAGGCGGCCGGGCTCAGCACCACCGATGTGGCGGCTTTGACCACCACCCAGATCGGTGGGGTCTCGGCCACCGCGCTGGGGGTCATGACCTCCACCCAGCTTGCCAATCTGACTTCGACCCAATTGGGCGCCCTGACCATTGCGGCCTTGCCTCGCCTGTCGACCACCGCCCTGGCGGCCCTGACCACCACCCAGCTTGGCGGATTGGCCGCCACCCAGGTGGGAGTCCTGACCAGCACCCAGATGGGAGTCCTGACCTCCACATTGGTCGGCGCCCTCAGCCCGGCCCAGTTGGGCGGCCTGACCACCACCCAGGTGGCGTCGCTGTCCACCACCGGAATGGCCGGCCTGACCAGCACCCAGATCGCCGCCCTGACCAGCACCCAGGCCTCGGCCTTCACCTCGCTGCAGGTGGTGGCCATGAGCATCACCCAGATCGACGCCCTGGTGGCGGTGCTGTGAGATGAGCCTGAGCGGTCTAAGCGTGGTCGAGCTGATCGGACGGGCCGAGGCCCTGGCCGGAGAATGCGACGCCCTGTGCGCCCTTTACGCCACCTGGATCGAGGCCAATGCCGCCGATCCCCTGCTGTACGCCGTTCTGTTCAATTACAGCGTCATTCTCGCCGACAAGGGGGATCTGGAGGGGGCCAAGGCCTGCCTGGAGCGGGCGCTGTCGCAGAATCCCGACTTCGCGCCCGCCGCCATCAATCTGGGCCGGATGGAGGAGCGTCTGGGCGACAATGCCCAGGCGGTCACCTGCTGGTCGGCGGCGGCGGAGCGGCTGGGCGCGGTCAACGGCGCTAGCGTTTCCCACAAGGTCACCCTGCTCAATCAGATGGCGCGGGTGCTGGAGGCCGGCTTCCAGGACGAGGCCGCCGAGGCGATGCTGCGCCAGAGTTTGGAGCTGGACCGCGGCCAGCCCGAGGTGGTCAGCCATATCCTGGCGCTGCGCCAGCGCCAATGCGCCTGGCCGGTGGTGGCGCCGTGGGAGCATGTGCCGCGCAGGGTGCTGACCGATTCCATGAGCCCGCTGTCGCTGGCGGCCTATGCCGACGATCCCATACTGCAACTGGCCGCCGCCTGGAACTATAACCGCCGCGATGTGGGGCACCCCGCCGGGGACGAAACGCCGCCCGACTGGACCGCGATGGTGGCGGGCGGTGAGGAGCGCCTGCGAATCGGCTATCTGTCCTCGGATCTGCGCGAGCACGCGGTGGGCTATCTCACCGCCGAGCTGTTCGAGCTGCATGACCGGGAAGCGGTGGAGAGTTTCGCCTATTATTGCGGCCCGGCCGGCGGCGACCGGCTGCAGGAAAGGCACCGGGCCGCCTTCGCCCATTGGACCGACATCACCGGCCTGGATGACCGGGCGGCGGCGGCGCGCATTCGGGCCGACGGCATCCACATCCTGGTGGACCTCAACGGCTATACCAGGGACGGGCGGGTCAAGCTGCTGGCGCGCCGGCCGGCACCGGTGATCGTCAACTGGCTGGGCTTTCCCGGCACCATGGGCAGTCCCTATCACCATTACATCATCGCCGACGAGGCGATCATTCCTCCCGCCTTCGAGATCTATTACTCGGAAGCGGTGCGGCGCTTGCCCTGTTATCAGCCCAACGACCGCCGCCGCCAGGTGGCCGAACATGCTCCCAGCCGGGCCGAGGCGGGCCTGCCGGAAGAGGCGGTCGTCTTCTGCTGCTTCAACGGCACCCACAAGATCAACCGTTTCACCTTCGAGCGCTGGCTGCGCATCCTGGCGGGGGTTCCCGGTTCGGTGCTGTGGCTGCTGGGTGGCTCGGAGGCAGCGGAACGGCGCCTGTGCCGTCTGGCCGAGGCGGCGGGCATCGACCCGGCCCGGCTGGTCTTCGCCGCCAAGCTGGCCAATCCCCACCATCTGGCCCGCTATCCCCTGGCCGATCTGTTTCTCGACACCTGGCCCTATGGCGCCCATACCACCGCCTCGGACGCGTTGTGGATGGGGGTGCCGGTGCTGACCCGCTGGGGACGGTCCTTCGCCTCGCGGGTCTGCGCCTCATTGGTTCGCGCGGCGGGGCTGCCGGAGATGGCCTGTGCCGATGCTCAATCCTACGAGGACCGGGCCATCGCCCTGGGTCGCGACCGGGCCGAGCTGCGGCGCCTGTCCGACCGCCTGAACTGGTACCGCAACAAGAGCGTCCTGTTCGACATGCCCGGTCTTGTCAGGCATCTGGAGGGGCTGTATCGGGGCATGTGGGAGGATTTCCGGCAAGGGCGCCTGCCTCTTCCCGATCTCACCAATCTGGAGGCCTATCTGGAGGTGGGGATGGGCGCCGATCACGACGGGGCCGAGGACGCCCCCGCTGTCGACTATCGGCAATGGTGGCGCGACCGGCTGGCGTCGCGCCATGCCTGGCGGCCGCTGGCGATCGACCGGCGGATGTGGGGCGCTGGGGGCTGATCACCCAATCATCCCTCCGCTCGGAGGTCGTCGGGATGACGGCTTGACTCAGTTGGTCTTGGTGGTGGGCTGGCCGGATTGCAATTCGGCGATCTTGGTGCGAAGGGCGCTGAGCAGGCCTTCGAGCTTGCCGCCATTGGCCTGGATCACCGCCGCGTATTCCGAGCGGTAGGTGACCATCATGGAGGCGCCTTCCACCACCAGATCGACCACCTTGAAGGAGGATTCGGCGGGCCGCAGCTTCCATTGCAGGGCGATGGGCTGCTGCTTGTCGCGCTCGACCTTGGAATCGACGGTGATGCCGCGCTCGCCATCGGCGGCGCTGCCGGTGACCACGTGGCGCAGATCGCCGCCGTAATCCTTGAAGCGGGTGGCCCAGGTCAGCACCACCACGTCCTCGAAGGATTTGAGGAATTCCTGCTGCTGCTCGGGGCTGGCGGTGCGCCAATGACGGCCCAGCACCAGCTTGCCGATTTCATGCATGTCCACATCGGTGGTGAACAGCGTGCGAAAGCGCTTGGAGCGATCGGCATCGGGGATGCCCTTGGCGGTCATGGTCTCCATGGCCGTCGTGGCCAGATGGCTGACGAAGGCCTTGGGATCGGCCTCGGATGCCAGGGCGAGGGACGAAGTCGCGAGGCCGAGCAGAACTGCCGTCACGGCCACGATGATGGAACGACGCGAAATCATTGTCTTGTCAGGCCCTGGATTGTCACTGCGCCGATTGGGAAAGCTCGTCGCCCTTGATCTGGCCGACCAGACCGGGCGAGGGAACCTTCTCGCCGCCGCCGCGGCCGTTCTTGATCTCCGAGGCACGGTGCTGGCGATACAGCGAGCGCAGCGAGGCGTAGTAATCGAGGGAGGTCCGCTGGATCTCATCCAGGGTCTCGATCAGGCCTTCACGCTTGTCGAGGCCGGACATGCCGGCGCGGGTGTAGGAGATATACTCCTTGCCGATACTGCCCATGGCGATGTCGAAGGGATCGGCGAAGAACTCGGCCACCAGTCCGACGGTGTCGCGGGGATTGGACGGCCCGAAGATGGGCAGCATCAGATACGGACCCTCGCCCACGCCCCAGACCGCCAGGGTCTGGCCGAAATCTTCCTCGTGGCCGGGGATGCCGGCGGCGGTGGCCACGTCGATGAAGCCGGCGAGGCCGAAGGTGGAGTTCATCATGGCGCGGAAGAAGGTCTGGACGGCGCGATCGGCCTCGCCCTGCAGCACGTCGTTGGCGAAGATCAGCGGGCTGTTGAGATTGCTGAGGATGTTGTGGATGCGCTCGCGGCCGAATTTCGGCATCACGGTGCGGTAACCCTCGGCCGCCGGCCGGATCGCGTAATCATCGGCGAAGCGGTTGAAGTCGAAGACGGCCCGGTTCATGGGCTCCAGCGGATCGTTGACCTGCTCCCACTCGGCGACCGCTTCCTTATCGTCGGCAGGCGGCGGAGTGGCGCAGCCGGCGACCAGCGCCAGGGCGAGCACGGGGGCAACAAGACGGGAAACGGTCCAGCGGTTGGCGCGATTGGCGGTCATGGGCCAGGGTACCTTATGTTTAACCAGATCAGCGACATCAACACGCGGGGCGGCAGCGTGCCGTAAGGGGCATTGGCCCCCTACGATCCGAGGTACCACAGTCTATGGGGAAAGGCTAGGGGGTACAGGGGTGTAGCCTCCCTCCGGCGGAATCCATGTGGCAAAAGTGCATCATGGAGCGAAGACCCTACGAATCATCTCTTCATATCCGCATAAAGATATGTTTATATGTGTTCTAAGGGTGCTCCGGGAGGTGATGGCTGTGGAAGCGGTGTTGACGGGATTGCGGGCCGCGGCCGAGCCGACCAGGCTGCGGCTGCT
>JACQAD010000312.1 GCA_016195125.1 Magnetospirillum sp. | reverse complement strand
GAAATTGCCCGCCATCGTGGTCCACCCGGATTCTGGTGTGCTTTCAAGAAAGCCTAACCAGGCTTTCAAGAATGAGCCGGGGCCAAAAGAACCGCGATCAGAGTCCAAATTAATCCCGCCGACATCAACTGAACAAATTGCAGGAGCGTCGTGATCGTGGTTCGTCTTTCCCCCGCTTTTTGAGTTAGCCTAAATGCGGAAACTCTAGAGGGCCGGTTCTTCCAAGGTTTTGGGGCAGGTGAAAGCGAGCAGGCGGCCGCGCCCGGCCTCGGTCTCGCCCCAATGGGAGATGTCCAGTTCGATCTCGGCCAGGGCACCGGTGGGGTATTTGTCCGCCAGCCGGGCCAGCATCTCGGAATCGCCGTGATGCTCCACCAGGCACTCGGCCAACCGTCCGATGCCGGGATTGTGGCCGATCAGCAGCACCGAGGCGATGTGGTCGTCCACCAGGCGCAGGCGTTCCAGCAATTCGTGCTTGCCGGCCTCATAGAGCTTTTCCTCGATGGCCATGGAGACGCCTTCCAGGCGGTGTTCGATCAGATCCCAGGTTTCCCTGGTCCGGGTCGCCGCCGAGACCAGGGCCAAACCGGGCCGAATGCCACTGGCCGCCATGTACTTGCCCATGCGCTTGGCGTCACGCTTGCCGCGTCCGTTCAGCGGCCGGTCGAAATCATCCATCCGGGGGTCGTCCCAGCTTGATTTGGCATGGCGCAGCAAAAACAGTTTTCTCATGATCGTAACCGCCTCGGCCATGACAGGGGGGCAATGAGGATATATAAATGATAGGCGGGACGACATGTCCCGTCCATTGGAGAGACGCCGTGACCAATTCGCAGGCTGTTGACGTTTCGGGTATCGATATCGAATCCAAAGAGCGTTTCATCAATCGGGAATTGTCCTGGCTGGCCTTCAACAGCCGGGTCATCGAGGAAGCGTTCAACCCGCATCATCCCTTGCTGGAGCGCCTGCGCTTTCTGTCGATCTCGGCCGCCAATCTGGACGAGTTCTACATGGTGCGCGTCGCCGGTCTGAAGGGGCAGGTGGATGCCGGCGTCATCACTACCAGCCAGGACGGCCTGACCCCGGCCCAGCAATTGGCGGCCATCAATCTGGAAGCCGCCGACCTGCTGGACGCCCAGAAGAAGTGCTGGCGCGAGCTCAAGACCGATCTGCGCGCCGCCGGCATCGCCGTCATCGACCGTTCGGAACTGTCCAAGACCGACATGAAATGGCTGGAAGGCCGCTTCATGGAGCACGTCTTCCCGGTTCTCACGCCCCTGGCCATCGACCCGGCCCATCCCTTCCCCTTCCTGCCCAACGGCTCTTCGGCGCTGGTGCTGCATCTGTTCAAGCTGGACGAGGGCGAGGTACTGCGCGCCCTGCTGCCCCTGCCCAGCCAGATCGAGCGCTTTACCCGGCTGCCCGGCGATTCCATCCGCTTCCTGCCGCTGGAAGAATTCGTCCTGCTGTTCCTCGACCACATTTTTCCGGGCTTCCGCATGGAATCCCACGCTCATTTCCGGGTCATCCGCGATACCGAAATGGATATCGACGAAGAGGCCGAGGATCTGGTCCGGGTGTTCGAATCGGCGCTGAAGCGCCGCCGCCGCGGCCATGTCATCCGCCTGACCTTCAATGTGGACGTGCCCGAGGATCTGAAGAATCTGGTCATCGCCGAGATGCATGTCGATGAATCCGACGTGTTCGCCATCGACGGCCTGCTGGGTCTGGTCGACACCAAGCGCCTGATCGTCGACGAGCGCCCCGATCTGCTGTTTCCTCCCTACAACGCGCGATTTCCAGAACGGGTGAGGGATTTCGGCGGCGATTGCTTCGCGGCGATCCGCAAGAAGGACATCGTCGTCCATCACCCCTTCGAAAGCTTCGATGTCGTTGTCCAGTTCATCCGTCAGGCGGCGCGGGATCCGGCGGTGGTGGCCATCAAGCAGACGCTGTACCGCACCAGCGCCGATTCCCCCATCGTCAAGGCCCTGGTCGAGGCCGCCGAGGCCGGCAAGTCGGTCACCGCCATGGTGGAGTTGAAGGCCCGCTTCGATGAAGAGGCCAATATCCGCTGGGCTCGCGATCTGGAACGGGCCGGGGCCCAGGTGGTGTTCGGCTTCCTGGAACTGAAGACCCATGCCAAGATTTCACTGGTGGTGCGGCGCGAGGGTGGGACGCTGGTGTCCTACGTCCATTTCGGCACCGGCAATTATCATCCCATCACCGCCAAGATCTATACCGACCTGTCCTTCTTCACCTGCGATCCGGCGCTTTGCCGCGATGCCGCCAAGACCTTCAATTACATGACCGGCTATGCCAAGCCGGAAAGCATGGAAAGTCTGGCCATCGCGCCGATCTATCTGCGCAAGAAGGTTCTGGCCATGATCGAGGCCGAGATGGCTCATGTCGCCGCCGGCAAGCCCGGCGCCATCTGGGCCAAGATGAATTCCCTGGTCTGCCCGCAATTGATCGATGCCCTCTACGCCGCTTCCCAGGCCGGGGTGAAGGTGGATCTGATCATTCGCGGCATCTGCTGTCTCCGGCCGGGCGTGCCCGGTCTTTCCGACAATATCCGGGTCAAAAGCATCGTCGGGCGCTTTCTCGAGCATTCGCGCGTCATCTGCTTCGGCAACGGCCATCGCCTGCCGTCACGCCATGCCAAGATCTACATTTCTTCGGCCGACTGGATGCCCCGGAACATGGATTGGCGCGTCGAATCCCTGGTGCCCATCGAGAATCCCACCGTGCACCGCCAGATTCTCGACCAGATCATGGTGGCCAATCTCAAGGATCAGGCCCAGACATGGCTGCTCCGTCCCGATGGAGTGTATGAACGCTTCCAGGCCGCCGAAGGGGCGTTCAATGCTCATACCTATTTCATGACCAATCCGTCGCTGTCCGGTCGGGGCAGCGCGGTGGAGCGGGGGCGCAAGTCAAAATTGGCGCTCGCGTAGCCCGTCATGAAGATCAAGCTTCGCCAGGAACCCATCGGCATCGTCGATATCGGGTCCAATTCGATCCGTCTGTGCGTCTATGATCTGGCTCAGCGCGTGCCGGTGCCGCTTTTCAACGAGAAGGCGGTCTGCGGGCTGGGCCAGGGGGTGGGCGCTTCCGGGCGGTTGAACCCGGAAGGTGTCGAGGCCGCGCTTCTGGCGGTGGGGCGATTCGTCACCCTATGCCGGGCCATGGAGGTGGAGCGTCTGGATATCCTGGCCACCGCGGCGGTTCGCGACGCCTCGGATGGAGCCGCCTTCGTGCACGAGGTCGAGCGCCGGTTCGGGGTGCAGGTCAAGGTACTGTCCGGCGGCCAGGAGGCCAAGATGGCGGCCATGGGCGTGCTGTGCGGCACTCCCGACGCCAACGGTATCGTCGCCGATCTGGGCGGGGGCTCGCTGGAACTGGTCACGGTCCAGGATCAGGATTTCGGCCTGCATGTCACCATGCCGCTGGGGCTGCTGCGTCTGGGCGAGGCCTCGGACGATGATCGGGTTCGCGCTTCTTCCATCGTCGACGGGCACCTCAAGAACATCCCCTGGCTGGCCGAGGGGGCCGGGCGCAATCTCTATGCCGTGGGCGGCGCCTGGCGCTCCATCGCCCGCATCTGCATCGCCCAGACCCAGCACCCGCTGACCGTTCTGGATAACTTTTCCCTCGATGCCCGCGAGGCGCTTGGCATTCTGGAGCTGGTTTCCAGCCAGAGCCGTAAATCCCTGGAGAAAGTGCCCGGCGTATCCAAGAAGCGCGTCGGCGGTCTGCCCCTGGCGGCGCTGATCCTGTCGCGAGTGATCCGGGCCATTGGGCCGTCGCGGCTGGTCTTTTCCATTTACGGCATGCGCGAGGGCCAGTTCCTCAAGCGCCTGCCCGACAAGCTCAAGACCGAGGATCCGCTGTTGTCGGTGTGCCGCCACCTGGCCGCGCTGAACTCGCGCTTTCCCGAGCACGGCGACGAATTGCTGGGTTGGATGGCGCCGCTGTTCCCCGCCGAAACCAAGCGGGAAAGCCAGTTGCGCCATGCCGCCTGTCTGGTCTCGGACATCTTCTGGAACGAGCATCCCGATTACCGGGCCGAGCAGGCCTTTCTGCGCATCTTGCGCCTGCCGTTCATGGGGGTCGGCCATCGCCATCGCGCCGCCATCGCCCTGGCGGTGTTCTGCCGCTATCAGGGGGATGAGGAGGCGCCGCTGGTGGCGCCCACCATCAATCTTCTGGACGAACCCGCCTTCCGCCGCGCCCGTATCGTCGGTCTGGCGCTGCGTCTTGCCCATACTCTGTCGGGCGGGGCCCCCAACCTGCTGCGCCAGACCCGCCTGTTCGCCGAGGGGTCGTATCTGATCCTGGAAGTACCGGCCGATAACCCCGCGTTCACCTTCGAGAACGACCGCTCCTTCGACCGCCTTGCCAGGGCGCTGGATTGCGAGGCCCTGGTGTTCCGGCGGGTGAAGTGACCAGAATCTACATCGACGGTGATGCCTGCCCGGTCAAGGACGAGGTCTATCGGGTGGCGGGGCGGTATCAATTGCCGGTGATCGTGGTGGGCAACGCCTGGCTGCGTTTGCCCGATGATCCGCTGTTGTCCATGATCGTGGTGCCGGAAGGCCCCGATGTCGCCGACGACCGTATCGTCGAACTGATCGAGGCGGCGGATATCTGCGTCACCAACGACATTCCCCTGGCCTCGCGCTGTCTGCTCAAGAAGGCCCTGGCCATCCGTCCCAACGGCAAGCCCTTTACCGAGAATTCCATCGGTGACGCCCTGGCGACCCGTGACCTGATGAGCACTTATCAGGCCAGACGTCGCAAATGAGGGTTTTTCCCTAGAGGGAGGTTGGCATCATTCCAGATTGCGGATACCCTTGATCCGAAACCTGATGCCGGTGAGCCGGAAGGGGACAACCCTACCGGTCGGGAATGATGATCAATCTGGATGTAGCGACGGCAACCTGTGTCATGGGCGTTCTGATGGTCGCCCTTGGCCTGATGTTTCAGGGCAATTGGCGTCGCGGCGGCGAGGTCTTTTCTCCCAGCCGGCACTGGGCCATGGCCGCCATTCTCTATGGTTCCGGCTCTCTGCTGATCGCCTTTCGCGCCCAGCTGCCGCCGTTGTTTTCGGTCGTGTTCGCCAATACCCTGATCATGGTCAGCATCACGCTGATCCACAGGGGAATCGCCCTGTTTGTCGGTGGTAAGGCCCAGGATGCCTGGTATTGGGCTGCGTCACTCCTGGTATTGATCAGTTTTTCCTGGTTCACCTTCGCGGCACCCAATGTTGATGCGCGCATCGTCATCATTTCGCTGATGCGGATTCCCTTTTTCGTGCATGGCATGGTGCTGCTGCGGCGCTCGGGACGGTCCAGAGGCGAGGGCCTGCTGTTCTGGGTGCTGGCGGCGGCGACCCCGTGGTTCGCCATACGGGCCGGGGTCACCGGGCTGACTGACCTTGCCATCGTCGACTTTCTCAAGGCGGGAACTTTTCAGGCCTTTAATTTTCTGATCAGCGGCGTTACCGGCGTCTTGATGGTGGTGGCCCAATATCGTCTGGAGGCCGAACGGGTTCGGGCCGATCTGGCCGCCGAAGCTCTGCGTCTGCGCCAGGACCGCGATCATCTGGAAGCCGTGGTCGCCGAGCGGACCAAGGAACTGACCCGTTCCAATGCCGAGCTCGAGCAATTCGCCTACGTGACCTCCCACGATCTGCGCCAGCCCCTGCGCATGGTCACGTCCTATCTGACCTTGCTTAGCCGCAAATTGGGGTCGTCCCTGGATGCCGACGGACAGAGCTTCATCGACTTCGCCGTGGATGGGGCGCGGCGGATGGATGCCCTTATCGTGGCGCTTTTGGAATACTCGCGAATCGGCCGTGGCAACGGCAAGCCTGAGCCGGTTTCCCTGGATCAGGCCATGGCCGACACGCTCAGAAACCTGTCGGTGGTCATGGCCGAGACCGGTGCCGACATCCATATCGCCGCGACCCTGCCGGTAGTGGAGGGCGACCGCATCGAGTTCGTGCGCCTGTTCCAGAATCTGATCGGCAACGCCATCAAGTATGTGGCGCCGGACACTATCCCCCAGATCCGGGTTACCTGCGAGGATGAGGGCGAGACCTGGCTGATCCGTTTCCGTGACAACGGCATCGGCATTCCGCCCGAGGACGCGGAACGGGTCTTCGGCGTCTTCCAGCGTCTGGTCGGGCAAGAGCAATATGAAGGCTGCGGGATCGGTCTGGCCGTCTGCCGCAAGATCGTCGAGCATCTGGGCGGAAACATCTGGGAGGAATCGGTGCCCGGTGGCGGCAGCTGCTTCAATTTGCGTCTGCCCAAATCCCGGAATGCACCCCTGTCCCTGGCCTCTTGATCAGCCCTTAGCCAACCCAAGGACGGCCTCGGCCAGGGCAAGCGGCCTGGGCTGATATCCAGCCTGGAGCAGGGCCTCGGCCAGCCCCGCCTGGGCGTTGGCCCAGATTCCCTGCTGGGCGGCCAGAACCGGAGTGCGTACCGGTTCGCCCAGAAAAGACCGGCGGCAGGCATCGGCATCGGCGGAATTATGGGCACGGCAGGGCAGGGGACGCGCCTCGTGGATACCGCAGAGGCCGTCATCTTCCAGCAAGGGGCAGCGGATCCTGGCCGCCCACCATTGCCGCTGGTCCATTCCCTTGCCCCTGGCCATGGCGGCCTTGGCGCGGGCGAAGATGGCCTTGCGGGCCTTGGCCGGCTTGGCGGCGATGGCCTCGGCCACCAGGGCCAACTCGGCATCGGTGATGCCGACGATCTGATGACAGCACCAGGAGCACCCGGCGGCGCAGGCCATGGCGGCTAATTGCGCCTCCAGGTTCAGAGCCGTGCTGACCATTGCGAAGAAGGTATCGGTGGCGGCGATGGCGGCGCGGGTCGCCTGGACCGGGCCTTGCCCCTGCGTCAGGGCGGCGGCGGCGGCATCGAATGCCGCCCGCCGGGCATCGGAATAGCCGATTCCCGCCAAGTCAGTCCGCCAAGGCGAGGGCGGGGACGGTGGCGGGATCGACGGGGTCGATGGGAACCATCCGCAGGCGCTTGCCGTCGGTGCAAAAGCCCAGGCCCAGGCGGCCGTGCTTGAGCTTCAGCGCATCCTCGCCGAACAACTCGCGCCGCCAGCCGTGCAGGGCGGGGACGTCGGCATTGTCGTCGGCGGCGATGGCGTCGATATCGGCGGAATTGGCCAGCAGCTTGCTGGCGACGCCATGCTCGTCGCACTTCATCTTGAGCAGAACCTTCAAGAGGTCCACCACCGGGCCGAGGCCCTTGGGTACATCCACCCGGTCGGCGGGCTTGGGGCAATCCGCCTCGGGGATGGCCATGCCGCGCTTGACGGTCTCCAGGATGGCCTGACCCATCTTGCCTTCGACCAATCCCTTGCCGATGCCTCGTGTCCGGCCCAGCTCATTGGTATCGACGGGGTGATGGGCGGCGATCTCGGTCAGAGTCTCGTCCCTGAGGATGCGCTGACGCGGCAGGTCGCGTTCCTGGGCCTCGCGCTCGCGCCAGGCGGCCAGCTCCTTCAATACCGCCAGAAAGCGGCCGGAACTGGAGCGGGGCTTCAAGCGCTTCCAGGCATTTTCCGGGTCGACCCGATAGGTGCCGGGCTCGGTCAACAGGGCCATCTCTTCGGCCAGCCAACCGATGCGGCCGTTCTTCTCGACCTTGCGCACCAGCTTTTCATAGGCGACGCGCAGATGGGTGACATCGGCCAGGGCGTACTGGATCTGCTTTTCCGACAAGGGCCGCATGGCCCAATCGGTAAAGCGCATGGATTTATCGATGCGGGCCTTGGCCAGCTGCGAGGCCAGGGTCTCGTAGCCCACCGAATCGCCGAAGCCGCAGACCATGGCGGCGACCTGGGTGTCGAACAGCGGCTGCGGTACCGCGCCGCTCATCTGAAAGAAGATCTCGATGTCCTGGCGCGCCGCGTGAAAGACCTTGAGCACGCGCTCGTTCGCCATGAGGTCGAGGAGCGGCTTCAAATCGATGCCGGGCGCCAG
>JACQAD010000311.1 GCA_016195125.1 Magnetospirillum sp. | reverse complement strand
GTCTTGATCTCGCCTTCCAGGTCGCCGACCCGCTTGCGCGAGGAATTCTCCTGTTCGAGTTTCTGCTCGGCCATCTGGGCGCTTTTCTGCTTCACCTTTCCCGAGGTGATCACCAGGGCGAACACGAACACCACCAGCACGAAGACCAGCGTGAGAACCACATTGCTGAGGGCGTCGACGAAGCCCGGCCAATAATTCTGCTCCTTATCCGATCCTCCGCCGGCCATTCCGGCGCCTCAGTTCTTGTCGCGCGACATGATGGCATCCACCAGCTCGCCCATCTGGCGGCGGACCATGAAGCCGGCCGTGGCTTCCGACACCAGCAGGCGGGCCAGTTCGGTCTGTGACTGGTAAAGCCGCTCGTAGGCGTCGAGAAGGTCGAGGAGCTGGCGACCGCCATTGGCGTATTGCTCCTCGAACGAACCCACCACCTTGGTGTTGGAGGCGACGGCCTGATTCAGCGCCTCGACCCGGCCGTTGGCGGCGTTCAGGGCGTTGAAGCCGACCCGGACGCTTTCTTCCAGCCGCATGCGGACGTCGGTGGCGGCATAGGAGGCCTGGCGGGCATAGGCGGTATTGGCCATGCCCTGGGCCAGGTCGACGCCGCCGTTCAGGGTCCAGGAAAACACCGTCATGATGTGCTTTTCCTTGGTGACGGCGTAAAGCTCCGACGGGCTGACGGCGGCCTGGATTTCACTGGCGATGCCGCCGCTGTTCCAGGTGGTGGTGCTGCCCACTTCCAGGCTGACCCGCGGCAGCAGCGTGCTGAAGGATTTGCCCGTATTGGCGATGGCGGCATCGGTGCGGGCCTGGGCGGCAAGGTAATCGGGATTGCCGCGCAGCGCCTTGGCCAGCACCTGCTCGACCTTCTCGGGAATGGCCGGCAGCAGACTGGTGGGCAGGGCCAGCTTGAGGGGCGAGATTCCGGTCAGCCGCCGGAACTCCACCGAGGCGGCCTGATACTCGGCGCGGGCCTCGATTTCGGCCGAACGGGCCGAAACCGAGCGGGCGTTGATGCGGTCCAGTTCGACGCCGCTGGCACCGCCGCCGGAGACGCGGTCGCTCATGCGCTGACCCATGCGGTCGAGGGCCGCCTTGTAATCCTTGGCGAAGCTGATGCTCAGGCGCGACTGCACCAGGCGGAAGAAGCTGGAAATGGTGTCCAGGGCCAGCTTCTCGCGCGTCCCCACGTCGTCGGCGGCGGCGGCGTCCAGGGTGTAGGAACGTGCCAGGATATCGGCGATGATGCTGACATCGGCCAGGGGCTGGCGCAGGGTGACGGTGCTGGTCCAGGTGGGATGACGGCTTTGCGGCACCACGGCATAGGTGCCGGCGGCGGTGGCGACGTGATAGCTGGACGGGTTGCTCTCCTGCTTGCCGGTCTTGTACTCGTAGTCGAGGCGGGGCAGGTACTGGCCCATGCTGCTGATCATTTCCCAGCGCGTCGCCTCGGTCTTGGCCTTGGAGGCCTGGGCTCCGAAATTGTTCTGCAGGGCGAAGGCCACCGCCTCGGACATGGTCAGGGGCTCGGTGACCGAGGGCGGATTGTCGGGATCGGGATCCAGGGCCACCACCTCGCCCTGCTCCAACTGGCGCAGCAGGTTGGCGCGCTTGATGCCCCGCTCCTCGGCGGGAGGGGCGATTTTCTCGGGGGGCGGCGGAGTCTGAGGAGATGCCTCGGCGGCGACGGGATCTGCCGTGGGGGGGGGCGGTGTCGTCTGGGCCGCGGGGATTTCGGGTTCGGCGGGGCGCCGCGCCGGCGCCGGCCTGGATTTGGCGCGCGGGCCGCCCTCGACCTCGCCACGCGGTACGGCCGGGGGAACCGGGGGTTCGCTGCCATCCTGGGCATGGACCGAATACGCGAAAACAGCGGCGAAGAGATATCCGGCCGCTGCGAGGTATCCTGATTTCCGCCAATGACCGGATCTGAAAAGTGCTGCCATGTCCTTATTCTGGCTTGCGCCCTGATCGCTCGGCGCCTGTCCGTATAAACCCATATGCAAGGTCTATCCTAAAATAGCTAGCAAGCCCTTAAGGACCGCGCGCCCTATACCTGAGGACATAGAGGTAAGACCAAGGTCATGATTTTCCGGCGTCGGAGAGTGCCTTGCTGATGCCAACAACAACCAGGGCGCGAATGAGCGTTGGCGCCTCCGTTTCCCGATCCGCCGAAAGGCGTTGGATCATGGCCTTTGCCGCCAGTCGGGTCAGGTGCGGCGTCTTGGTCCAACTGTCGATCTCCATGGCGGGGTCGGCCGCCTGACTCAGATAGGCGTCAAGCGCCTCGTGATCGGCGCGGGCCTGGCGGGCCTGGCCATCCAGCAGGCGGGCGAAGAAGCTCTTTGAGGCTCCGGCCCGATCGGCGCATTGGTCAGCCTGGCGACACAGGGCGGCCAAGGTGGCCGCTTCGGGGCGAGTGCGCAGGGAGTCCCGTGAGGCCTGCGGGATTATGCCCTCCAGCACGGGTTCCAGGGGAGCGCGCGCGTCCATGTGGATACGGGCGTCTCGGCCGTCCAAGGTCAGAAAGGTGACGATGACGGAGGTGTTGATCCGGTCGATATCGATCCGCAACAGGGAGGTTCGGGCGATTTCGGCGTCCGACAGGCTGACCCGCGACAGTGACGCTTCGTAGCGGCGCCCGGCCAGAAAGGCATTGCCGTTCCAGGCCAGATCCAGGTTGGTCTCCTTGTCCGAGGCAATATCCCGGAAGGCGAACTGGAGCACCTTGTCGGTCACACTGACCAGGCGGAGGGTGTTTGGTTTGGGCTCGGCAGCCGGAAGCCCCAGCCCCCTCAGCCCCTCCTGAAGGGCGGTGACCCGGGCCGCCACCATGGGAACGAAGCCGGCAGCCGCTGCGGCAATGGCCTCGGCGGGCTGCCCCTCATCGTGGGCGGCGCGCAGGCGAGCCCAAGCCGCGTTGTACAGGTCATCGCGTTGATTGGTGTCATCAAAGAAATTCATTGCCGCCCCGCTGCAACGTCTTGTTCGAGAAGGATACTTCTTTAGTGGAGAATTCGTGCCGTAACGGATGTGTCGTGAGGCCATCCCCGTCTCACGCGCGCCCGAAACTTACCCCGAAGTATTATGACGGAATGCCGGGCCGGAGACAATTGTGACTTGTGACAGGGGTAGACACCGAATCCCGAGGTGATAATCCCGGTCTCCGGCCCTCGCAAACGGCGGGCAATCTGCTGTCTTGGCTTAAGACGGCCTCCGCCAAGGCCTTGAATTCGCACATATAATTCAAGTCTTGGGGAAGTGGCGGAGGGGAGGAGGCTGGAGGAGAACCTTCTCCAAGCCAATCCATATTTATACGTATCTCAGCTATATTTCACATCCACCGTCAGCACATAGCCGCCACCGCGCACCGTCTTGAACAATTCGGGCGTTTTGGGGTCAGTCTCCATCTTGCGGCGCAGGCGGCCGACCTGGACGTCGATGGTGCGATCGAACGGCCCAGAAACCCGCCCTCGCGCCAGGTCAAGCAACTGGTCGCGGCTGAGCACCTGATGGGGATGGCGAAGGAAGGCCAGCAGTAGGTCGAATTCGCCGCTGGTTATTTCCGCCAGGACGCCGTCAGGTGAGGTCAGACGGCGGCGGGAGACGTCCAGGTGCCAGCCGGAAAATTCCAGGATTTCGACTGGTTCATCTGCTGGCGTGGGTTCTCTGGGGGCGCTCTGCATCATCTGACCAGCCCGGCGCAGGACAGCGCGGATACGGGCCAGAAGTTCGCGGGTGCTGAACGGTTTGGCGAGGTAGTCGTCGGCTCCCATTTCCAAGCCCACTACCCGGTCTGTCTCGCTGCCCATGGCGGTCAACATGATGATCGGCAGGCTGGTTGTAGCCCGCAGGTGGCGGCACAGTGACAGGCCGTCCTCACCCGGCAGCATCAGGTCGAGGATCACCAGATCGGCAGCCTCGTTCACTAGCGCCTGGCGCATGGTATCGCCGTCGCCTGCCGTGGCAACGGTGTAGCCTTGTCCCGTCAGGAATTGGGTCAGCAGGGCGCAGATCTCAGGGTCGTCATCGACAATCAGGACATGGGTCATGGCACGCCCTCCTGCGGCAAGGTCACGGTGACACGCAAGCCGCCTTCCTGGCGGTTCTGGAGGAGAATATTGCCGCCATGAGCGCGGATGATGCCGCGGGCCACTGTCAGGCCCAGGCCGATTCCTCCGGTCTTGCGGTTGCGCGAGCCTTCGACCCGGTAGAATGGGCCAAACACCTTGTCCAGTTCGGCTTCGGGAATGCCGGGGCCGGAATCCTCGATCACCACCTCGACGGCCTGATCGGTCGCATGAGCCCTGACCTTGGCCTGCCGGCCGTAGCGGGCGGCATTTTCGATCAGATTGGCCAGCGCTCGTTTGATCGCGGCGGGGCGGCAGGCGCAGACCAAGCGCCGCTCCCATTCAAATTCCGCCGCGAGGCCCATGTCGGCGGCGTTGTCGCAGATGGCCTCCAGCGTGGCGGCGAGGTCGATGGTCTCGGTCGTTTCATCGACCGCCTCGCCACGGGCGAAATCCAGGGACGAGGCCACCATGGTTTCCATCTCGTCCAGGTCGCGCAACATCTTGTCGCGCCCCTCACCCTCGGGTAGCAGTTCTGTACGCAGACGCAGGCGGGTGATGGGGCTACGCAGGTCATGGGAGATGGCAGCCAGCATCTGGGTTCGATCCTCGACGAAGCGACGGATACGGCTCTGCATTTCGTTGAAGGCCGCTACGGCGCGGCGAACCTCGCGCGGCCCGCCCTCGGGCAATCGGGGAGCATTGACATCGCGGCCCAGGCGGTCAGCTGCGGTGGCGAAGGTGGCCAGCGGGCGGCCCACCCAGCCGGTGGCCCAGGTGCCGAACACCAGGACGGCGACCATCATCACCAGAGTCGAAAGGGCGGCATGGGGCGACCACAGGGTGGCGGCACGGACCATGGCCATGTCGAAGTTCACCCAGGTTCCGCTCTCCAACTGGAAAGACACCTGCATAATCCGGTCATGGGGGAAGCCGGCAGCTAAGTTCCGCCAAAATCCAGCTTGCTCTCCGCTTTCCGTTCGGTGATGCACCACATGCAGGCGGGGATGCTCCACCGCCCCAAAATAGGGCTGCAGTGCCGTTTGCATCAACGACAGTTCCTCCTCATCCTGGTGAATGAGACCGACCTTGGGCTGGTCCGACAGGGTGATTTCGGTCAGTGCCCCACCTAGCCCACCGACGATGGCGCCTCGGTCTTGAGGAGAAGCCCGCTCGATTAGATGGGCGATGACGGCAATATGATCGGCGCACAGGCGTTCGCTGGTTTCGATGAGAGTATCATGGCGGTCGGAGGACAGCACCCAGGTGCTGGCGATGTGCGACAGCGTCAGCCCGATCAACAGGACGATCATCGTCCGACCGGCGATGGAATCGGGAAGCAATGACCTCATTCGAGAACTCTCCGGTCTTTCGGACTTACAGATCATCATTACCGCCACCGTGGCTACGGTGCGAGAGGGGATTTGGTAAAGAATCGTGTCTTGCTCATTTACATAAATTTACACGCCATCCTTCTCCCTGGGGCGTATACCGATTGTCAGGTTTGACTTGATCGGGAGCCGACGATGCGACTGAAGTTGATGGCGGTGATGAGCATGGTGGTGGGCCTGGGTGCCGCCTCGAGTACGGCCTTGGCCGACCCCAGGGATTACCGTTTCGAGGCGGTGGATTCTCAGGTGGCGGTCTCCTCCACAGCCACGGTAGCGGTACGACTGATCCATCTGCCCGATGGCAAGCCGGTGGCGGGCGCCATTCTCTTTCAGCCCAGGATGGAAATGCCCATGGGTAACATGGCCCCAATGCCGACCAAGGTGGCGCCCAACACTCCTGATGGGAAGGGCATCTACCCTTTCACCGCGGATATCGGCATGGCGGGGCCTTGGACCCTAACGGTGTCCGCCAAGGTCCAGGGTGAAGCCACGACCATTTCGGGATCCGTGCCCTTCGTCGCGGCCGCGGCTGCCCACAGTAGCGCCGACCACAAGCACTGATACCAATCGGAAGAGGAAAATATGGCGATGAACCGGCGAAATCCTGCGGTAACGGCTTTGGTCGCGGTTGGACTGATGTTCGCATCGGCAGCCAGGGCGGAAGAAGGCCAACATCGTCATGATCATCAGGCCAATGCTGCCGTTGGCGGTACGGTCGATGACCTAATCTCCATCGCCCGCCAGATGAGCCCAGAGCTTCAGATTGCCGCCCTGGAGGCTGCTGCTGCTCTGGCCAAGGTCGATGGCGCCGGTTCGCTGGCCGACCCCAAGGTGTCGCTGGCGGTCGAGGATTGGAGCACCAACCGCAATGGC
The DNA here is from genome assembly GCA_016195125.1 of Magnetospirillum sp. Taxonomy (GTDB): domain Bacteria; phylum Pseudomonadota; class Alphaproteobacteria; order Rhodospirillales; family Magnetospirillaceae; genus Phaeospirillum. The sequence goes on along the minus strand of JACQAD010000311.1, from coordinate 2,595 downwards.
GGCAATTTCCCCTCTAATCCGGCCTCACAGACCACCAAGAAGCTGCGGGTCAGCCAGGAATTGCCGTTCTTGGGCAAGCGCGACCTGAAGCGCGAGATCGCCGAGGCCGGGGCGCGCAAGGCCGCCATCCTCAAGCGGCAGGTGGAGAACGAGTTGGTGGCCAAGGTCAAGGTGGCCTATGCCGAATACCATTCCGCTCACTTGGCAATTGATGCCGCCCGTGATCTTCGGGGGCGCTTGGACACCCTGGCCAAGTTGGCGCGGGCCCGCTACGGCCAAGCCCTGGGGCGGCAGCAGGATGTTACCCGCTCCGAGGTCGAGAAGTCGGTGCTGGACACCGAGATCGTCCGCATGGACGGTGAGCGCCGCAAGGCCCGGGTCAAGATCAACCGCCTGCTGGCCCGTCCGCTCGATGCTCCCCTGGTGGAAGCCCCGGCACCGCGCGTCATCCCGGCCATGGAAGCCCTCGACCTCACCGCCTTGACGGATCGGGCCCAAAGCGCCAATCCCGAGATCATCGCGCAGCAAGTGACCATCGAGGGCTCGGACAAGGCACTTAGTTTGGCCGAGAAAAGCTGGTATCCCGATTTCGAGTTGACCGCCGGGGCGGTCAAGCGCGAGGGCGAATGGCGCGGCTATGAGGCCATGGTCGCCATGAACATCCCGCTGCAATGGAACCTGCGCACTTCAGAAATCGGCGAGGCCAAGGCCATGGCCGGCGCCGCCCGGACCAAACGCGAGCTGCGCGCCCTCGAACTGGGCAACGAGGTAGCCGATGCCTGGATCAGCCTGAAATCCGCCCGCGAGGTGGAGAGGCTGCTGCGCGAAAGCCAGTTACCCCAGGCTGAGATCGGCTTTCAGGCCGCCGCCAAGGGCTATGAACTGGGGCGGTCGGATCTGATCGACGTGCTGCAGACCGAGCAGCAGTTGTGGAAATCTAACATCGACCTGATCAAGGTGCTGTTCGAGCAGCAGATGCGCTTGGCCGAACTGGAGAAGCTGGTGGGAGGCGACCTATGAGCACCACACGCGCCATCCTGCTCGGCGGTGTCGCCGTTATCGCCGCCCTGGGCGGCGGCTACTGGCTGGGCCGTTCCGGCCAACCGCACAAAGCCCCGGCGACCAATACCGCCACACCGCCAGCTGCCGCCGGCTCCCATACCGGCCACGACGCGGCGGCGCAGGTCGCTAAAGAGCGCCAAATCTTGTTCTACCAGCATCCCGACGGCAATGCCGATTACTCGCCGGTGCCCAAGAAGGACGATAAGGGCCGCGACTACACCCCGGTCTACGCCGATCCCGAGCCGGAACCCGTTGCCGCCAAGCCGGCTGGCAAGGGCAAGATTCTCTACTATCGCAATCCCATGGGTCTGGCCGACACCTCCCCGGTGCCGAAGAAGGACGGCATGGGCATGGATTACGTCCCGGTCTATGAGGGTGAGGACGACGGCACCACCCTGAAGGTCAGCCTCGACAAGGTCCAGAAGCTGGGCGTCCGCACCGAGGCCGCCCGGATGACCACCCTGGCCCGCTCCATCCGCGCCGTGGGCTCGGTCCAGGTGGACGAGCGCAACCTCCATGTGGTGGCGTCCAAGTTCGAGGGCTACATCGAGCGCCTCAACGTCAACCAGACCGGTCAGGCGGTCAAACGCGGCCAGTCGCTGATGGAGGTCTACAGCCCCGATCTGGTGCTGGCCGAGCAGGAATTCCTGGTAGCCGCCACGGGGGCAAAATCCCTGGAGAACGCCAGCCCGGAGGCCCGCGATGCCGCCCGGTCCCTGGCGGATGGCGCCCTGGCGCGGCTGAAGAACTGGGACATCCCCACCGCCCAGATCGAGAAGCTGCGTCAGGGTGGCCAGATCACCCGCACCCTGTCTTTCGCCGCGCCAGCCTCGGGCATCGTGCTGGAGAAGCGGGCCATCCAGGGCATGCGTTTCATGCCGGGCGAGATGCTCTACCAGATCGCCGATCTTTCCACCGTCTGGGTGATCGCCGAGGTATTCGAGCAAGATCTGGCTCAGGTCAATCTCGGCAAGACCGCCCGCGTCAATTTTAACGCCCTGCCGGGTCTGACCTTCACCGGCAAGGTCACCTTCCTCTATCCCACCGTGACGCCTGAGACCCGCACCGCCAAGGTACGGATCGAACTGCCCAACCACGACGGCCACCTGAAGCCCGCCCTCTACGGCGCGGTGGAGCTGGCCTCGCCTGTGGCCGACCGGCCGGTCCTGACCATCCCCGACTCGGCAGTGTTGGACAGCGGCACAAAGCAAGCGGTGCTGGTGGAGCGCGGCGAAGGCCGCTACGAACCGCGCGAGGTCAAGGTCGGCGTCCGGGCCGGCGGCCTGATTCAGATCCAGGAAGGCCTGGCCGAAGGGGAAAAGGTGGTGGTGAGCGCCAACTTCCTGATCGACGCCGAGAGCAATCTGCGCGCCGCACTCCAGAGCTTCCACAACCACTGAGAGTGGGAAGAGCCCGATCATGATCGCCGCCATCATCCGCTGGTCCGCCAAGAATGTCTTCCTGGTGCTACTAGCCACCCTGTTCATTGTCGGCGCCGGCACCCTGGCGGTGAAGCATCTGCCGCTGGACGCC
>JACQAD010000029.1 GCA_016195125.1 Magnetospirillum sp. | reverse complement strand
GATGGAGAAGAAGGCCGAGGATTTGGGGCCGCCCGACCGCGACCTGCTCGGCAATCTAGCCGAACGCCGCGCCAATGCCGCCCGCGACTATCTGGCCGATCAGGCCGGTATCGATACCGGCCGCCTGTTCGGATGCCGTCCGGCGGTGGAGGCCGCCGATAAGGGGGCCAGGGTGGAATTGCTGCTGTAAGCGGCTCTAGCAGCCCGCGATCTTACGGGCCAGGGGCAGGAACTCGGCCACTACCTGATCATAGAGACCGCGCTTGAACGGCACGATCAGGGGCGGCACCGCCGCCAGCTCCATCCAGCGCCAGCGGCAGAATTCCGGGTGCTTGGTTTCGAGATTGATGTCGGCATCAACGCCGGTGAAGCGGGCGCAGAACCATTTCTGGGTCTGGCCGCGAAACCGGCCCTTCCAGCTCTTGTCGGCGATCTCGGGTGGCAGGTCGTAGGAAATCCAGCCCGCGGATTCGGCGATGATCTCGGCCTTGTCGGTGCCGATCTCCTCCTCCATCTCGCGAAGGGCGGTGGCGCGCGGCTCCTCGCCCTCGTCGATGCCGCCCTGGGGGAATTGCCAGGCATCGCCGGGCGTGTCGATCCGTTGGGCGACGAATGCAAGCCCCTGGCCATTCAGCAAGACCAATCCGATGCCGGGGCGATAAGGGCGCTGCTCGTAGGCAAGGGGCGGAGACTTTGATTTCTTGCTCATGGCTTTCCTGGGGGCGGGGCGGGCGGCGGTTGCACCAAGGTGGAGACCGGCACCACCACCAGCTTCTGGCCGTCGAAATCGTTCAGCCAGGGCAGCAGCCGGTCGAAGGATAAGGGCCGGGGATTGATCACCACCAGGGCCTTGCCCTTGGTGCGCGCCGCGATGGAGGCCTGATTGAAGCGCATGTCGATGGCTTCGCGGAACAGGTCGGCATCGGCGATGGTGGTGATGGGGGCCAAGGCGGGAGTGTGGTCGGTGGGCGCCGTTCCGGCTCCCACGAACAGCAATCCGTGATCCCGCAGCTTGCCCAGGACCGCCGCCATCTGCTCCGAGGCGGCGAATTTGTCGCCGATGGAAATCAGGCCGGTGTAGCCGGCGCCCCTGGCCATGGTGGCTTCCAGGCGCAGGGCGTTGTTCTCGGGCGGCTGGGCATTGGTCAGGCCCAGGGGGCCGGGATCGCGGGGCTGGGTGCCGCCCTGATCGGCGGGCATCACCATCATGACCTCGTGGCCGAAGTCACGGGCCTTCTTCACCCATTTGTCCAGGCTGGGGGCGTAGGGGCTGAAGGCCAGGGTCACTTCCGGCGGCAGCTTGGCGATGGCGGCCTCGGTGGCGGCCTTGTCCAGGCCCATATCCATCACCACCACCGCCACCTTGCCGTGATCGGCGGGGCCGGACCACGGCCTTGCATAGACCTGCCAGGGCTGCTTGCCCTCGGGATTGGGGATGGGCACGTCGCCGGCCAGGGTCTTGCGCAACATGTCCTTGTGAGGGGCGGCGGGCAGGGCCTTGACCTCACCCTTCAGCGCCGGCAGGCCCTCGTAGCTGGGCGGCTTGTCGGCGCTGCGGGGATTGGGCTGGGTGGGCACGCCCGAGGCATCCACCGGGGGCGGCAGCTTGGGGGCGAAGGCCTTGGACACCGGCGAGACCGGCTCGGCCACATAGCCTTCGGGCAGGGGGGCTTCCGGTTGGGCCTCGGGCTTGGCCGGCGCGATGGCGGTGGCGGCAGGCGGTGAGGGCGGCGCCGCATCCGGCGACGGCGTGTCGTCGGGAACGGCCTTCAGCATTTCACCCGCCGGCGCCACCGAGCCGGGCGGAGTCAGCAATCCGCCGCCTTTGGGGCTGGGCATCTGCACCTTGGCGGTCTCGCCGCGGCCGGGCAGTTCGAAGGACAGCTTGGGCGGGTTCTCGCCCACGTCCAGCAAGCCGATCATGTCGCGGGTGTCGTAGGTGGTGAACAGATAGCCGATCCCGCCCAGGCCGCCGCCCAGGACAAGGATCAGCAATCCGATCAGGATCGGCTTGAGGTTGAGGGGGCGGCGCGGGGCCGCGATCTCCTCTACCGCGATCTCGAACGGTGGATCCTCGTCCAGTTCTTCGTCGAGATCGTCGTGCCGATCCGAGGCCATGTCGTTGTGCCCGTGCCCCGCCTAACGCTGCGGGGTCGGGTGGACTACGGAAAGACCACGCAGCAGATCCAGTGCCCGGGACAGCTGATAATCCTGGGCCGGGTCACCCAGCTTGATCGGCGCCTGGGCCGGCGGCGGAGCGTCGGTCTTGCCGTCGCCCTTGGGGGCGTCGGGGGCGGTCTTGGCCGGCGGGTTGGCCTTGCCATGGACCGGGGCCACGGCTTCGGGCTTGTCCTTTTCCGGGGCCGGCGCGGTCAGGCCGTTGGGATTGGGCAGGGCCTTGCGTAGGGACGCCTCCGAGCGGCGCTCCACCGGGGCGGCGCCGGCCAGGGGCTCGACCTTGGATTGCTGCACCTTGATATCGGGCTCGATGCCCACCGCCTGGATGGAGCGGCCCGAGGGGGTGTAGTAGCGGGCGGTGGTCAGGCGCAGCGAGCCGTGGCCATGCAGCGGCATCAGGGTCTGGACCGAGCCCTTGCCGAACGAGCGGGTGCCCATCAGGACGCCGCGCTTATGGTCCTGCAGGGCGCCGGCGACGATTTCCGAGGCCGAGGCCGAGCCGTCGTTGATCAGCACCGCCAGGGGCAGGCCGTCGGCGATATCGCCGGGCCGGGCGTTGTAGCGCTGGGTATCCTCGGGACGGCGCGAGCGGGTGGAAACGATCTCGCCCTTGTCCAGGAAGTCGTCGGAGACGGCGACCGCCTGATCGAGAAGGCCGCCGGGATTGTTGCGCAAATCGATGACGAAGCCGGTGGGCGTCTTGCCCATGTCCTTCTTCAACTGGGCCATGATACGGACCAGATCGGCGTGGGTAGTGGCGCTGAACTGGGAGATGCGGATATAGCCGATATCGTCGAAGACCTGACCCTTGACGGTCTGGACCTTGATGACGGCGCGGGTCAGCTTGACGTCGAAGGGCTGCTCGACCCCGGTCCGGCGCACGGTCAGCTTGATGTCGGTGCCGACCTTGCCGCGCATGCGGTCCACCGCCTCGGACAGCGACAGGCCCTGGACCGGCTCGCCGTCGAGATGGGTGATGAAATCGGCCGGCTGCATGCCGGCGCGGTAGGCCGGGGTGTCGTCGATGGGCGACACCACCTTGACCCAGCCGTTCTCCATGGTCACTTCCAGGCCCAGGCCGCCGAATTCGCCACGGGTCTGGATATCCATGTCCTTGGAATTCTTGGGATTGAGATAGGACGAATGGGGGTCCAGCGAGGTCAGCATGCCGTTCAGGGCCGCCTCGATCAGGTCTTCGTCATTGACCGGTTCCACATACTCGCTGCGGACCTTTTCCAGCACTTCGCCGAACAGGTCGAGGAGCTTGTAGGTTTCCTTGCGCTCGGCGGCGGAAACGGGGGTTAGGGCGGTCGTCGACAGCAGAGCGAAGGTGCCGGCCGCAATCAGGATCTTGCGAATCATCCACTAGCCTTATTTTTTTGTGCCATGAGCCAAGGCAACGGGTTGACTGGCTGGCCATTGCGGCGCAGCTCGACATATAGGTTGGGCTTGCTGTCGTCTTGCCCCATGATTCCGACGGGTTCCCCTGCCAAGAGCTTCTGACCGACGGCGCAGTCGATCTGGGACATCCCCGCGAGCAACGTATGATAGCCCTCGCTGTGTTCGATGATCAAGAGAAGGCCATAGCCCCGGAACGGGCCGGCGAAGGCCACATGACCATCGAAGGGGGCGATGACCTGGGCGGCCTTGCGGGT
>JACQAD010000293.1 GCA_016195125.1 Magnetospirillum sp. | reverse complement strand
TCTCGGCGATGACGATGCGGTCGCGCGGCACGTGGGGCGCGAGGCGCTCGGTGGTCTCGAGCGTGGTGGCGAAGGTCTTGAGGTCGCGGTTGTTGATGCCGATCAGCGGCGATTTGAGCTTCAGCGCCCGCTCCAACTCGGCCTCGTCATGGACCTCGATCAGGACATCCATGCCGTAGCCCAGGGCGATATCCTCCATCTGGCTGAGTTCGGCATCGGTGAGCGACGCCACGATCAGCAAGATGCAATCGGCGCCCAAGGCCCGGGCTTCGACGATCTGATAGGGATCGACCATGAAATCCTTGCGCAGCACCGGCAGATCGCAGGCCGAGCGCGCGGCGCCCAGATCGGCATCGCTGCCCTGGAAGAATTTCTGGTCGGTCAGCACCGACAGGCAGGCGGCGCCGCCGCGCTGGTAGGCGCGGGCCAGGAATTCCGGCTTGAAATCGGCCCGGATCACTCCGGCGGAGGGAGACGCCTTCTTGATCTCGGAAATGATCCCCCAGCCCATTTCGGCGATCTTGCGATCCATGGAGGCGGCGAAGCCCCGGGGCGGCGCCTGATCCTGGGCGCGCTTCAGCAATTCCTGAATGGGGCGGCGGTTTTTCTGCTCGGCGACCTGCTTGCGCTTTTCGTCGCAGATGCGGTCCAAGATGGTGTGGGCGGCGCTCATGGCTCAGGGCTTCCGGTTGGTGATGGCGACCATGCGCTCCAGGACGGCGATGGCCTTGCCGTCGTCGATGGCCCGCTCCGCCATTCTGGCCCCGTCGGCCAGGGTGGGGACGGCATCCGCCACCAGCAGGGCCGCCGCCGAGTTCAGCACCACGATATCACGATAGGCGCCAGGATGGCCGGTCAGCATGGCCCGCATGGCGGCGGCGTTGGCGGCGGCATCGCCACCCTTCAGGCTGGCGGAGGAGGTGCGCTTGAGTCCCACCTCTTCCGGGGTGACGATGAAAAGACGGACATCGCCATTCTTGTATTCGGCCACCTTGGTCTGGCCGGTGGTGGTCAGTTCGTCCAGTCCGTCACTGCCATGGACGACCCAGGCGTGCTCGGCACCGAGCCGGCCCAAGACCCTGGCCATGGGCTCGACCCATTGCTCGGCGAAGACACCGACAACCTGACGCCTGGTGCCGGCCGGATTGGCCAGCGGCCCCAGCAGATTGAAGATGGTCCTGGTGCCCAGCTCGCCCCTGGCGCCGGCCACGTGGCGCATGGCGTTATGGTGCCGGGGCGCCATCAGGAAGCCGATATTGTTTTTCCACAGGCTCTCGGAGACCAGGGCGAAGTCGGCATCGATATTGACGCCCAGCGCGGTCAGCACGTCGGAGGCGCCCGACTTGGACGATACCGCCCGGTTGCCGTGCTTGGCCACCGGCACGCCGCAGGCGGCGACCACGAAGGAGGCCGCGGTGGAAATGTTGAAGGTGCCGGCCTCGTCCCCGCCGGTACCGACGATGTCCACGGATTGGGGCGGAGCATCGATGCGCAGCGCCTTGGCGCGCATGATCCGGGCGGCGCCGGTGATCTCGTCCACGGTCTCGCCCCGTACCCGCAGGCCCATGAGCAGGGCGCCGATCTGGGCGGGGGTGGCGTCGCCCGACATGATGATTTCGAACACTTCCTCGGCCTGGGCCTCGGACAGGGAGGCGCCGATGGCGACACGTCCCAGAATTTCCTTCATCAGGGCCAGGGTGGCGGGCGGCGAAGCGGGGGCGGTGCTCATCAGGCGGCGTTTCCGGTGCGGGTCTTGGTGAAATCGATGAAATTGCCGAGCATCTGATGGCCGTGCTCGGTCTCGATGCTTTCGGGATGGAACTGGACGCCCCAGATGGGCAGGGTCTTGTGAGCCAGGCCCATGACCAGCCCGTCGGCGCTCCAGGCGGAGACATGCAGGCAATCGGGGAAGCTCTCCCGCTCCACCACCAGGGAATGATAGCGGGTGGCGCGAAACGGCGAGGGCAGGCCGGCAAACACGCCCGAATTGTCGTGGTGAATGCTGTCGACCTTGCCGTGCATGGGCTTGGGGGCGCGCAGCACCTTGCCGCCAAAGGCCTGGCCGATGGCCTGATGGCCCAGGCAGACCCCGAACAGCGGGATCTTGCCGGCGGCGCGTTGGATCAGCTCCAGGCAGATGCCGGCCCGGTCGGGATCGCAGGGACCGGGCGAGATGACGATGCCCCGGGGCGCCATGGCCATGACCTGATCGACGGTCAAGGCGTCGTTGCGTCGCACCTCCACCTCGGCTCCCAGCTCACCCAGGTAATGCCAGAGGTTGTAGGTGAAGCTGTCGTAATTATCGATGAGGAGGAACATGACCGCCGCGCGCGCAGGGAACACAGGCCGGAAGAATGCAGAGGCCGCCCCGGCACGTCAAGCACGCCACGCGCTGTTGGAACGATTCCCGGAGCGGGGTAGGATGGCCTTCCTTCCTGACGAGGCCAAGATATGCCCGCCACCCTTCTTCTTTTGGCCGGAGAGGCCGAGCGCCCGGTACTGGCGGCCCTGTTGCGGTCCGTGGCCTCGGGCTTGCGGGTCATGGAGATCGCCCGGGTGGCCGACCTGCCCCGCGACCTTGAGACTCTGTCACAGGCGCGGCTGGTGGCTTTTCTGTTCTCCGAGATCGTCCCTGCCGAGGTGTTGGAGGGGCTGGGCTTCGGCGCCTACAACATCCATCCCGGCCCACCGGAATATCCGGGGTGGATGCCGGTCAGCTTCGCCCTCTACGACGGAGCGCCCCGGTTCGGGGCGACCATCCACGAAATGGCGGTCAAGGTGGATGCCGGGACCATCTGCGATGTGGAAAATTTCGACGTTCCCGCCGACGCCACCCAGGCCAGCCTGTCGGAACTGACCTACGCCGCCAGTCTCAAACTGTTCCGCCGCTGGGCCGAGGTATTGGCGATGCCGCCCCTCAAGCTGCCGCGCCTGCCGCTGAAATGGAGCGGGCGTTCGTGCACAAAACGCGGCTTCGCCAAACTGGCCCGGATTGCGCAAGCCGCGTCGGAGGAGGAGGTGAGGCGACGGATCCAGGCATTCGGCGATGGTGACGGGTTTACGCCGCCTACAACAGCCCCATGGACTTGAAGCTGGCATGGCCTGTGCGGCCGATGATGACGTGGTCGTGGATGGCGATGCCGACGGCGGCCAGGGCGTCCTTGACGGAGCGGGTCATGTCGATATCGGTCCGTGACGGCTTGGGGTCGCCGCTGGGGTGGTTGTGGACCATGATGATGGCCGAGGCGTGCAGGGCCAGGGCGCGCTTGACCACCTCGCGCGGATAGAGCGGGGTATGGTCGACTGTGCCGGTCTGCTGCACCTCGTCGGCGATCAGG
>JACQAD010000028.1 GCA_016195125.1 Magnetospirillum sp. | reverse complement strand
GGCCCGCGAGGCCGTGGCCGAGATCCGTGCCGCCAAGAGCTAACCCGCCGCGTCCTCTTCCTCCACCAGACGGTTCCAGATCAGTGCCAGGGTGCCCCCGGTAAGGGCGAGGCCAAGATAGCGGATGGGCACCATCAGGGCGTCACGCAGGCCGAGCCCATCGGCCAAATCCACTTCCGGCAATTGATGCACCAGGGTCTGCAGCAGATTGAGCGGCAGCCAGCAGACGAAGACCGCCAGACTGAGGCCGATCCCGCCCCGGATCATCAGATCGGGCACCCGCCAGGTGGCGGGGCCTCCGGTCTCCAGGGCGGCATCGGTGGGGATCAGATAGGCGCCACCGATCAGCAGATTGGCCAGGCCCAACAGGACCATGACCGAATCCGCAATGGGAATGCCGGTGGCCATGGCCAGGGAGGCCGAGATCACATGGGCGGGGAAGGTGATGAAGATTTCCGCCATCATCCAGGACAGGGCGCCGAGGATCTCGCGGCGGCCCAGGCGAAAATAGGCGCCGCCCCCCGGCACCTCGCCCAGACCGACCAGCCGCAGCCAGGCCACCACGAACACGCCCCGCGCCAGCAGATCGGTGACGCTGCCGGCGATCAGATAGCGCGGCGCCACCGCCACTCCCAGCAAACTGACCAGGATGCACAGCCAGGACAGGCGGACGAAGACGGGAAATTGCTCGATCAGGATCAGCAGGCTGGAAAAGGCCATACGGCAATAGCGCAAAGCCCCCATGGCCGCCCCTCCCGTCCCGTCAGCGCCCGGCCTCGAAATGGCCGCGGACCAGATTGATCTGGCGGATCAGGTCGTCGGCGCCGATGGGCTTGGTCAACACCTTGGAGGCGCCCACCTGCCGGGTGATCTCGTGGGCCTGTTCCGACTTGTCGCCGGTCAGGATCAGCACCGGCTTGCGCGAGTTGACGTTGCCCTTGTCGGTACGCAGCGCCCTCAGGAATTCGATGCCGTCCATATTCTCCATATGCAGGTCGCAGATGATGACGTCCGGATCGAAGTCACCCGAACGCAACATATCCAGCGCCTTGACGCCGTCGCCGGCTTCGGAAAGCTGCGACGGATTGGCCTTGCCCAACAGCTTCTTGATGATGTTGCGCATGACCTCCTGGTCGTCGATGATCATGATATGCAGGCCGCCGCCGCCGATCTGCATATTGAGCACGGCGCCATCCTTGAACTTCTCGATCTGCTTGGTGGCGTTCTTGGGCAGCGGCACCTTGTGCTCGCGGCAATAGACGGTCAGGGCCTGGCCCACATCCTCGCGCGAGAAGACGAAATCCTTGGGAGTGGACCCGGCGAAGATGGCCGGAAAGCGGATGGTCAGCGCGATATCCTGGGCGGGATCGAAGCTCAGCAGGTCCGGGGCGGTATCAGGGAGGTTCTTGCCGATCCGCTCGCCGTAGCGGCGCATGGCGTCGAGGAAATCAGCCCGCGGAAAAACAATGGCACGACGTTCAAGGATCATCTCGGACCGCACATTCACGCAACCGTCGGCCCCTGCCGCCGCTACCCCAGTAATGGGCCGGCGTCTATTTGGTCAGCGGCGGGGCTCCACGATCCAAGTCCGCCTCGCTCTTGACCTGGTTGCGGCCATTGCGCTTGGCCAGATACATGGCCTCGTCGGCACGATGGACCAGGGTGTCGGCGCCATCGTCCTCATTGAGCAGGGCGGCACCGATGGACAGGGTGACCTGGCCCAGCACCTGACCGGTACGGCGGTTGGTCAGTCGCTTGGTGGAGACCTGATTGCGGATGATCTCGGCGACCTCCACCGACTTTTCCAACGGGGTCGCCGGCAGGATCACCGCGAATTCCTCGCCGCCATAACGCGCCGCGGTGTCCTTGGACTGGGCGATTTCGGTCAGCGAGCGGGCCACCAGTTTCAGAACCTGATCACCCAGCTGATGGCCGTAAGTGTCGTTGAATTGCTTGAAGTGGTCGATATCGATCATCAGCAGCGATAGCGGCGCATCGCTGGCCTTGGCATCCAGAACGGCCAGATTGAGGGAATGATCGAACAGCTTGCGATTGGCCAGCTGGGTCAGGGCGTCGGTGGAGGCCTCGCGCTTCAAGTCGTCCAGATGATTGCGCAAGCGGGCGATCTCGTTGGAGGAATTCTCCAGCCGCTGCTCCAATTGCTGGTTCAGTTCGGACATGACCTTGGTTTCGTCCAGGATGGAGGCCACCAGTTCGGTCAGGCTGGCGGCGGAGGGGCCGTCGGCCAGCTTGCCGCTGAAATCCTCCAGGACGGCGCCATAATTGGCGGTGCCCTGATTGGCGTTGCTGAGGAATTCCAGCACGCGGCCCACCGCCTCTTCCACCCGCATTCCCACTTCGCGCAATTCGACGCTGTCTTGGGGGAAGACGGCGAAGCGCTCGTAGAGATCCTCGTTGACCTTGGCGGTGAACTTCTTGCCGGATCGCAGAATTTCGTCGATGGCGGCGGTCAGCTCGGGATTGCGTCCGGCCACGTAGGCGTACCAGATGGCGTAATTCTCGGGATGAGGAGGAACCTTGTGCCGCTCCATCATGGCCAACGATGCCCGCGCGCAATGGGAGGCAACGTCAAGGGAGTCCGGGCTTTTCATATTCACGTCCACCTCAATTGCATTGGCCGAGGGAGCCCTCGGCGCAAATCGTCTGGCCATCGGTCCAGCGGGCACCGGACAAATCAGCATTAATCAGTTCGGCCCCCTGGGTCTTGGCGCCGGTCAGGTCGGCTCCGCGCAGGATGGCATGGAAGAAGCGGGCACGGCGGATATCGGCCCGCGCCAGCGAAACACCGCTCAGGTTCGCCTTGGTGAAGTCGGCATCGCTGAACAAGCCGTCATCCAGGCGGGCGGCGCGCATATCGGCGCTGATGAAGCGGGCGCGATAGGCATCGACCTTGGCCATCAGCGTCCCGGCCAGATTGGCCCGCTGAAAGCTGGTCTCGCGCAGTCGCGCCCCACTCAGATCATGCCGGGCCAGATCGCGCCCATCCATATAGCACCGCTGCCAATCCACCCTTGGCGCCGCCGGCTGGGTGCAATCGGCCGCCATGGCCGGAACCCAGGCCAGACCCACCAGAACTAGGGACAACAAGAACCTCATGAGCGATTTTTATTCCCGCTGACGGCCACATGAAAGGAATATTTGGTGTCACTTCGAATCAGGAGAAGGTTGGGCTGTTTACCAGAGCGGCGGCAAGGCATAGGCTGAAAGAATCGCAGCCACGAGATGGGATGGCGACCATGACCCGCAGCGAAGCCGACATTGTCCTCGATCAGGCGGAGAAGCTCTGGCTTGCCGGCGAGAAACAGCCCGCCCGCGAAGCCTTCCTGCGTGCCCGCCTCCTCTATCACGAGACCGCCGACCCCATCGGCGAGGCCAACGCCCTGACTCAAATGGGCGATATCGAGGCCGAAACCGGCCATGGCAACACCGCCCGTCAAGCTTATGTGGAGGCCCGCGCCCTGTTCGCCAAGGGCGCCGACCAGGGAGATCAGGCCAAGATCCTGGTCCGCCTTGCCCATCTCAGCCAGCGCGAGGGCAGCGAGACCGAGGCCAGGAGCTTCTACCTCTCCGCCCTCGACCTTTATGACAGTTGCGCCGATGCCTCGGGCCAAGGCCATGTCCACCGGGCCCTGGGCCATATGGAGCGCGATCACGGGCGGCAGGATGTGGCGCTGGATCACTACCGCAAGGCCCTGTCCTGCTATCGGCAGGCCGGCGACACGCTGGGCGAGGCCGGTACCTTGAAAGCCTTGGCCGGGGTGGCGCGGCGCCTGGGCCAACTGGACCGGGCGCGGGCCGATCTGGACAAGGCGCTGGTCCTGCTGCGCGAAGCCGGCGACCTGCTGGGCCAAGCCAAGGCCGGGCGTCTGCTGGCCCAGGTGCTGGCCGATGAAGGCCGCCGCGACGAGGCGCACCGCACCATGAACGCCGCCGCCAAACTATTTTCGCGGGCCGGTGATCTGATCAATCACGAAGCCGCCCTGGCCGAGGCCAAGGCGCTGGGATAGCGGGAAGCGGCAAGCGCCAAATCTAACGCATGTAGCGACCAGCCGCCATTGCGGCGGCGGCCAAGCGGCCGAAGGGCCGCGCCCGGCGGGGGACATACATATATGGCGTCAGGCCATGGTCCGGGGAGCGAAGTCGGAGCGGCCCTTGACCTGGCGCTCGTATTCCAGCGCCCAGCGCACGTTGGGATAGGCCAGATCGTCCCAGGGAATCTCGTCCCAGGCGAACAGCCCGACATGTCTCGCCCAGTTCCATATAGCCGATGGGCATGGTCCAGTACCCCAGGCGCGGCTCGATGGCACGCTTGACCATCAGGTACTTATCGCCCCAGGTGCAGACGGCCCCGACGATGATCTTGGGATTTTCATAAAGGACGAAACCGCAATCGCCGCAAACCAGACGTTCGCGGTCGTCACCATCGGGAACCACCCGAACGATCGGCCCGGAAGGCTTCATCTAGGCGAGGATATCGACGTAGGTGCCCCGCGGCGCACCGCGATCCAGGCTTTCCACCGGCGTGCCGGCCGCCAGCAGGCGGCGCCCGCGCGGCCCGTTGGGTGTGGCGCCCTGGGTGCCGCCCGAACCGCCACCCACCTGACGGGTGGCGCGGCTGTCGCGCGTGGCGCTGTCGCGGATGGGAGAGAGCCCACCGCCGACACCGCTATTGCCGACGCCCTGGGAAGTATTGACCATCACTTAGCCGTCCCGACACAACTGAACAGCTCATATTAACACTTCGGCGTCCGGCGCGAAAGCGGTTGATACCCCATAATCCTTGCCGACCCGGCGCTATTGTGGCTGAATGCAATCATGGGTACTACATACGCCCCCGGTGCAAATCCCCTCACCGCCAGACCGTCCGATCTGGCGACGCATTTCATGGAATGCGGGGCGCTCAACACCAATCTCAGCCTGGCCCCGGGCGAGCGCCTGATCATCACCGATGATCTGCTCAACGGCACGGTCGGCGATGTGGCGGCCTTGTCCATGGCCGCCATCGTCGCCCGCGATTCCCAGGTGGCGCGGGCCGCCATGCTGCCGCTATCCGTGGTGGCCAGCAAGGTCGCCGCCCACCACCGCCCCAAATATCAGCAGCTGTTCGCGCTGATCGAGGAAACCGCCTTCGACGAAACCGTGCGCGAATCGGCAGAGGCGATGATCGCCGCCAATTTCCGCGAGGCCCAGATCCGCGAATTGGCCCAGGAGCTGGGCGGCACCATCGGCCCGGCCCGCACCCGCTACCGCGCCTTCCTCGACATCATCAAGCTGCTGATCGCCAAGAAGATCTCCGAACCCTCCTTTCTGGACGAGTTCCTGGACTTCACCAGGAGCGTGGCCGGCAAGCTGGATTTCGGCATCTATTCCATGTGCGTCGATCGCCTGTTCGTCAGCGTCAACATCCCGCTGCTGGTCAAGGTCTCGCTGGTCAAGGAGGTGCTGAAATACCCGCCCCTGATCCGCAAGGAATTGCTGACCAATCTGCTGGCCTCGTCCCTGGCGCCCATGGAACTGATCCGCTTCGCCCAGGGTGAGCTGGCCGGCGGCATGGACCGCAACCAGATCATGGAAATCGTCCTGTTCACCACCCTGAAGCGGGCGTGGGCGGCGCAGAAACTGGCCCCCGGCCGCCCCACCATCTAACCCGCCGAGACTCTCCCATGAAAGCCGTCCTCTGTCCCGCTTTCGGCCAGGATCTGGTCGTCGCCGACTTCCCCGCGCCCGCCATGACCGACGCCGGCGTGCGCATCGCCATCCACGCCGCCGGGGTGAACTTCGCCGATTCCCTGATCACCGGCGGTAAGTACCAGGAAAAGATGGACCCGCCCTTCGTGCCCGGCATGGAATTGTCCGGCGTTGTCACCGAGGTGGCGGCGGGCGTCACCACCTGCAAACCCGGTGACCGGGTGATGGCCACGGTCACCGGCGGCGCCTTCGCCGAGGAAGCGGTCTGTGACCAGACCGACGTCTATGTCCTGCCCGACACGCTGGATTTCGTCACCGCCGCCGGTTTCCCGGTGGCCTACGGCACCTCCCATCTCGGCCTGATCAAGGCGGGCCTCAAGGCGGGCGAAACCCTGGTGGTGCATGGCGCCGCCGGCGGCGTCGGCCTGACCGCCGTGGAAGTGGGCAAGGCGCTGGGCGCCACCGTCATCGGCACCGCCGGCGGCCCCGACAAGGTCAAGGTCGCCCTGGAGCACGGCGCCGATTTCGGCATCGACTACAAATCCGAGGACATCCGCGATCGGGTCAAGGAATTGACCGGCGGCAAGGGCGCCGACGTGATCTACGACCCGGTGGGCGGCACCGTCTTCGAGGCCAGCCTGCGCTGCATCGCGCCCGATGGCCGCATCCTCGTCATCGGCTTTGCCAGCGGCACGGTGCCGCAGATTCCCGCCAACATCCTGCTGGTCAAGAACGTCACGGTGATCGGCTATTACTGGGGCGCCTATCGCAAGATCAATCCGGCACAGGTCCGTCAATCCATGCAGGAGGCCCTGGATTGGTGGGCGGCGGGCAAGCTGTCGCCCCACGTCTCCAAGGTCATGCGATTGGATCAGGCGGCCGAGGCCATCGCCCTGCTGAAGGGAAGGGCGGCGACGGGCAAGATCGTGCTGACCACGGGGCGGTAAGTGTGAGGGGGCGCAAGCCCCGGCAGCGAGTCGGACCGCACGGCGACCCGACCCCGCCGCATCCGATCGCTAGGACTTCTTGACGAATTCCGACTTCAGGTTCATGGCGCCGATACCGTCGATCTTGCAGGCGATGTTGTGGCCGTCGGTGGCGTCCACCAGACGGATGTTCTTGACCTTGGTGCCGCCCTTGACCACCAGGGACGAGCCCTTGACCTTCAGATCCTTGATGACGGTCACCGAATCACCATCGGCCAGCAGATTGCCGTTGGCGTCCTTGACCACATCGGCACCTTCGGCGTCATCGCCGGACGAATGCTGGTTCCACTCATGGGCGCAGTCGGGGCAAACCCACAGGCTGCCGTCGTGATACACGTTCTCTGAGCCGCATTTGGGGCACTTCGACTCACTGTCCATCAATCAACCTCATTGTCTGGGGGCGCCCCCGGCGCGGGGACGCGGCAAAAGGAAACGGCGGCCGTTACTCTCCGCCCCGCAGCTTCGTTACGAAATCGGCCAGGCCGACCTGGCGGTCGCGCTTGAGACGTTCGGCGTTGAGAATGGATTGGACGGCGGCAATGGAGATGTCCACATCCTCGTTGACGACGATGTAATCGTATTCGGGCCAATGGCTCATCTCGTCGCCGGCCTTGGCCATGCGCTTCTTCACCACCTCGTCGGAATCCTGGGCGCGGCCCCGAAGGCGGCGTTCCAGTTCCTCTACCGAGGGCGGCAGCACGAACACCGCGACCAGATCGGCCCGGGCGTTCTGGGCCATCTGCTGGGTGCCCTGCCAGTCGATGTCGAACAGTACGTCCCGGCCCGAGCGCAGGATCTCCTCCACCGGCCCCCTGGGGGTGCCGTAGAAATTATCGAAGACGCGGGCATGTTCCAGGAACTCCCGCTTTTCGACCATCTCGTGGAATTTGTCCACGGTGACGAAATGGTAGTCCTTGCCGTCCACCTCGCCCGGCCGGGGCGGCCGGGTAGTGGCCGAGACCGACATGCCGATGGCGGCGTCGCGTTCGAGCAGGGCGCGCGAGATGGTGGTCTTGCCGGCGCCCGACGGCGACGACATCACCAGCATGAGGCCGCGGCGGCTGACATTGGGAGAGGCTTCGGTCATGGCGTCTACTCGATGTTCTGGACTTGCTCTTTGAACTGGTCGATGACCGCTTTCAAATCGAGGCCGATCCGGGTCAACTCCACATCCGAGGATTTGGAGCATAGCGTGTTGGCCTCGCGGTTGAACTCCTGGGCCAGGAAATCCAGCTTGCGGCCGACGGCGCCCCCCTGAATCAGAAGGTCACGGGCGGCGGCCACATGGGCGGCAAGGCGGTCCAGCTCCTCGCGGATATCGGCCTTGACGGCGATCAGCGCCACTTCCTGGGCGATGCGGTCCTCGGCCAGGGAGGGCGCGGCCTCCAATATGGCGGCCACCTGGGCGCGAAACCGCTCGCGCACCGCCTCGGGCCGCAGCACGGCGCAGGCCCCGGCCTTGAGCGACAGGGTGGCGATTTCCTCCAATTGGGCATCGAGGACGGCGCCGATCCGCGCCCCTTCGGCCAGACGCATGGCGGCCAGCTGGTCGAGCATGAGGTCCAGGCTGGCCTTCATGGCTTGCTCGCGTGCCAGACGCAGGGGCTCGGCCTCGGTGGCATCGGCTTCGGTGACCGGCTCGATCACCCCCTTGATGGCCAGCAGGCCGTCCATGCGGGCGGGGGCGATATCGGGGTGCTTGTCCTGCCATTCCCGGCACAGGCCCAGCAATTGTCCGAGCAGGGCCTCGTTGACCTGGACCTGGGATTGTTCGCCGGCGCTGCGCACCGAGAGCGACAGCTGGACGTTGCCGCGCTTGAGGCGCCTGGCGGCGGCGTCACGGGCGTAGACTTCCAGGGCATCGTGGCCGGGCGCCAGCTTGCAGCGCAGTTCCAGGCCGCGGCCATTGACGCTCTTGGCTTCCCAGACCCAGGAATTCTGGCCGTCGCGGCCCTCGGTCCGGGCATAGCCGGTCATGCTGGCGACACTCAAGGCGCGGCCTCCTCAAAATTAATGGAAGGCTTTATAGCCCCGCTTGGGGTCCGCAACAACCATGCACCTTTCCTGGATTCGGTCACGGGTCTATCCTTTGCAGATGAAAGAACGCCGCCGGCCCGAGCGGGGCCGTCCCAACGTGGTCGAGATCGTGGTGCGCGTCCCCGCCGACAAGGCCGACGCGGTGCGGACCTATGCCGGACGCATTTCCCGCCGCCGCAATCCGGCCAGCCGCGACGAGGTGGTCTCGCGGCTGCAGGCACGCCCCGACATCATGGAGAGGTTCGGCGTGCGCGCCCTTTCCCTGTTCGGCTCGGTGGTCAGGGACGAGGCGCGCCCCACCAGCGACATCGACCTGATGGTGGATTTTCTCCCCGGCCAGCCCGGCGGCCTGTTCCGCTATGTGGAGCTGAAGCACGTTCTCGAGGGGCTGCTGGGCCGCCCGGTGGATCTGATCACCTCGGGCAATATCAAGCCGCGCCTGAAAAAGCGCATCCTGGCCGAGTGCCTGACCGTCTATGGCGAGGGAGTTCCAGAGATTTGAGCTTCAAGGATTGGCGGGTTCGCATCGAAGACATGCTGGAAGCCATCGAGCGCATCCAGCGCTATACCGGCGGCATGGACGAACGCCATTTCGTCGCCGACGACCGCACCGTCGATGCGGTGATCCGCAACCTGGAAATCATCGGCGAGGCAGCCAAGCGCGTCCCCCAGCAGGTCACCGAACAGCATCCCGAGATCCCCTGGAGCCGCATGACCGAGATGCGCAACATCCTGGTTCACGAATACCATTCGGTGGACCCCTCCATCGTCTTCGATTCCGCCCGCCACGATTTGCCGCCACTGCTGGGACCGCTGAAATCCATGCTCAGCCACGGAGATCCGGGGTGAGCGCCCCCGCCTCCATCCTGATCACCGGCGCCTCGTCGGGCCTGGGAGCCGGGCTGGCCAGGGCCTATGCGAGAGCCGGCGCCACCTTGCACCTGTCGGGCCGCGACGGCGCCCGGCTGGAGGAGGTTGCGGCCCAATGCCGCACCCGGGGCGCCGAAGCGCGCACCACCCTCCTCGACGTCACCGACGCCGCCGCCACCCAAGCCTGGGTCCAGGCGGCGGAGGCGGCGTGTCCGCTGGATCTGCTCATCGCCAATGCGGGGATTTCCGGCGGCACGCTGGGCGGCGGCGAAACCGCCGGGCAAAGCCGCGCCATCTTCGCCGTCAACGTCCAGGGCGTATTCAACACCGTGCTGCCCGCCCTTCCCGCCATGCAAGGACGCAGGCGGGGCCAGGTCGCCATCATGGCCTCCCTGGCCGGGTTCAGGGGCTTTCCCGGCGCACCGGCCTATTGCGCGTCCAAGGCGGCGATCCGGGTCTGGGGCGAAGGATTGCGGGGCGAACTGGCTCCCTTTGGCATCGGCGTCTCGGTCATCTGCCCCGGCTTCGTCGAAACCCCCATGACGGCGGTCAATCAATTCGCCATGCCCTTCCTGATGGATGTGGAGCAGGCCAGCGCCATCATGGTGCGGGGGCTGGCGGCCAATCGGGGGCGCATCGCCTTTCCCTGGCAGACCCATCTGCTGGCCCGCATGGCCGGTTGCCTGCCCAGCGCCTGGATCGACCTGATCGCGGCCCGGATGCCGAAAAAGTAAACACGGCGGGACTTGCCGAGACTCCGCTGAAAGGCCATAAGGAAAGGCATGGACAGTTTCGTCATCGCCGTCTTCCTGCTCACCTATCTCGGCATGGCCTTCGGGTCGGTGCCGGGGTTGAAGATCGACCGTACCGGCATCGCCCTGCTGGCGGTCGTGGTGCTGCTTGTCTCGGGCAAGGTCAGCGTCAAGGCCATGGGCACCTCCATCGACGTGCCCACCCTGCTGCTGCTGTTCGCCCTGATGATCGTCTCGGCCCAATTCCAGCTGGCCGGCGTCTATGGCGCGGTGGCCACCAGGGTCGCGGCTTCGCCCGGCTCGTCCAAGCGCCTGCTGGCCCTGATCATCGCCGTGGCGGGGGCCATGTCGGCGGTGCTGGCCAATGATGTGGTCTGCTTCGCCATGACCCCCATCGTCGCCGAGGGCATCCGTCGCCGCGGCCTCGACCCCCGTCCCTTCCTGCTGGGTCTGGTGGGCGCCGCCAATGCCGGCAGCGCCGCCACCCTGATCGGCAATCCCCAGAACATCCTGATCGGTCAGGTGGGCGGCCTGAACTTCTGGAACTTCCTGGCCGCCTGCGTGGTGCCCGCCGCCCTGTCCCTGGTGGCGGTGCATGTGTGCGTCGCCTGGGTGTGGCGCCGAGAACTGGAACAGGAACCCAATCCGGCCGAGGCCCAGCCGGCACCGGAAGAGCATCGCTGGCAGGCCATCAAGGGCGGCATCGCCCTCGGCATCCTGGCGCTGCTGTTCGCGGCGCCGCTGCCGCGCGAGGTGGGCGCCATGGTCATCGCCGCCCTGCTGCTGGCCAGCCGCCGCATGTGCTCGCGCGAGATGATCGGCCTAGTGGACTGGCATCTGCTGCTGCTGTTCGCCTGCCTGTTCGTGGTTACCGGCGCCTTCGCCGATACCGAGCTGGCCCGCCATTGGGTCGAGGCCCTGGCCGAGCACGGCCTGTTCCCCGACACGTTGAAATCCATGTTGCCGGTGGCCCTGGTCGCGTCCAATTCCATCGGCAACGTCCCGGCGGTGATGCTGATCCTGGCGGTGTGGCCGACCCCCGACCCCGGCGCGTTGACCGGTCTGGCCCTGCTGTCGACCCTGGCCGGCAATTTCCTGCTGGTGGGGTCCATGGCCAACATCATCGTCGCCGAACGGGCCCAGGCCTCGGGCTGCCGCCTGTCCTTCGGCGATTTCGCCCGAGCCGGCATCCCCACCACCCTGGTGACCATGGCCATTGCCGTGCTGTGGCTGCGGGCCGGCGGCTGGATGAGCTGGTAAGCCCATGAACGCCGCCACCACCCTGCCGCATATCACCGCCTTCCTGAATGCCGTCTCCCTGGGCTTTCTGGTCACCGGCTTCGTCCATATCCGCGCCGGGCGCAAGGACAGTCACCGCAAGGCCATGCTGGGGGCGGTAGTCGCCTCGGCCCTGTTCCTGGGCTTCTACGTGGTCTACCACTTCGCCGCCCCGATTTTCGTGTTTCGGGGAACCGGGCTGGTTCGTCCGCTCTACTACACGCTGCTGATCAGCCATGTTGCGCTGGCGGCGGTGATCGTGCCGATGATCGCCGTCACCTTGCTGCGCGCGTTCAGGGGCCGCTTCGATCTGCACCCCAAAATCGCCCGTTGGACCTTGCCGCTGTGGCTTTACGTATCCGTCACCGGCATCGTCGTGTATCTTATGCTGTATCATTTATACAGCTGACCCGCGGAGCAACCGCGGGCGCGGAGGCGGGTTTGACATTCCGGCAAATTATCGAGCTGATGAAGCCTCGAATCGCGCTGATGATCGCCTTGACGGCCATCACCGGCTATGGCGCCGTGGTTCCCAAGGTCGATCCGATCGCCCTAATGCTGCTGACCCTGGTGATGGTGCTGGGCTCGGCCGCCTCGGCGGTGTTCAACCATGTCTGGGACCGCGACATCGACCGGCTGATGCGCCGGACCTCGCAGCGGCCCATGGCCACCGGTGCCGGAACTCCGGCCCTGGGCTTCGGTCTGGCGCTGGCCCTGATGGTGGCCGGCATGGTGGTGGCCCATTCGGTCTTCAACTGGGTCGTGGCGCTGCACCTGTTCCTGGGCGGCTTCGTCTACGTGGCCATCTACACCATCTGGCTGAAGCGCAAGCACTGGACCAACATCATCATCGGCGGCGCGGCGGGAAGCTTCGCGGTGCTGGCCGGCGCGGCGGCGGTGGACCAGACCCAGTGGATGCTGCCCATGGTCCTGGCCCTGGTGCTGTTCCTATGGACGCCCAGCCATTTCTGGGCCCTGGCCATCCTGCTGACCGAGGATTACCGCCAGGCCGGAGTTCCCATGCTGCCGGTAGTGGTGGGCAGCCAGCGCACCGCCTGGTGCATCCTGGTCAACAGCGTCCTGCTGGTGGCGTCGTCGCTGCTGCCCTGGGGAATGGGGTTGCTGGGGAATGTCTATGGCGGCATCGCGGCCCTGTCGGGAGCGGTTCTGCTGGGCTTCAACCTGGTCCTGGTCAGCAATCCGACCCGGCGCTGGGCCGGATGGAACTTCGCCGCCTCCATGCCCTATCTGCTTCTGCTGTTCATCGCGGTATTCGTGGACAAGCACTGGTAGGGGAGTTTATTTCCCCGCAGGCGCCGGGCGGGACGGATCAGGCCGGGCGGCGGACGCTGACCAGGGTCAGGTCATCCGGCGGTTCGCCCGGCAGACGCTCGCGGAAGCGGGCCAGCATTTCCTCGGCCAGGGAATGGCCGTCCTCCACTCCCGACACCCAGTTCAACAGGCTTTCCTCGTCGCAAACCAGTTCGCCGTCCAGGGTCAGGCTCTCCACCAGGGCATCGCTATAGGCCAATAGCGAGGCACCGCGAGGGAAGCTCACCACGATATTCTCATACTCGGCATCGGCGAAGGCACCCAAGGGCGGCCCCGCCCCTTCCAGATAGGACGCCTTGCCGTCCTTGACCAGAACCGGCGGCGGCGCGGCGGCGCTGGCATAGGTCAGCGTCTCCGCCTCCAGATCGAACAGGCCGGCGAAGGCGCAGGCGAATTGTCCGGGCTCCAGCACCGCCTTCAGTCCGTCATTGAGGATATCGAGCAATCCCGAGGGCGGCAGGGCCCGGCGCGGCACCCGGCTCAGCAGCAGATGCAGGCGGAAGACGTTGATGGCCGCCACCGAGCCATGGCCGGTGAAATCGGCGACCAGCAGCCCCATCTGGCGGCCTGGCAGATCGCGAACGGTCCAGAAATCGCCGCCCAGTTCCGTCGATGTCTCGATCCGTCCATCGATGATCAGACCGGTTCGGCGGCGGATGGCGGCGAGGTCGGCCGGGGTGGGAGTGAGTGACATCTGCGCCCCGCGGGCGGCCCGCAATTCGTTGTTCACCCTATCTTGATAGTCGCGCAATCGGCTCATGGCCTGGCCCAGGCGCAGATGGACGCCGACTCGCGCCATCACCTCGTTGCCGTCGATGGGCTTGGCGACCATATCGGTCCCGCCGGCGGCGAAGCAGGCGGCCCGGTCACCGGGGCCGTCCAGGGCGGTGACGAAGATCACCGGCAATTCGGTCAGGGGATGTATCCGCCGCAACCGGCGGCACATCTCGAAGCCGTCCATGCCGGGCATCATCACGTCGAGCAGGATCAGATCAGGTTTCTTGCGCGCGATGGCCGCCAGCCCCTTTTCGCCCGAGCCCACCGATTCGATGAAGCCCACCCCCATATTCCCCAGCAATGTCTCCAGCAGCACCCGGTTCAGCACATTGTCATCGACCACCAGCACATGGACGCGTTCCAGGCCGAGAGGGGCCGGCGCCTGGCGGCGGGCGGGAACCACCAGCGTCGCCACCGCCCGCCGCCCCCCTTCCTCGATGCGCAATTCGGAGACCATGGATTCCACCAGGGCCAATCCGTGGGGACGCTGGGAGTCGGAAATGATGTCGGATTGCTCAAAACCGATCCCGTCATCCTCCACCGCCACTTCCAGACGATCATGAACCAGCGAGGCGGAAATCTGGACCCGGCGCGCCGACAGCAGCGGATCGGCCAGCGCCGCCTCCACCCGCGGGGCGAAGCCCTCCATGCCGCCACGGGAATCATCATCGACGCCGCCGACTCCCAGATTGCCGTGCAGCAAATCGCGATCTCACCGCCATAGGCGGTATCCGAGCGCAGTGACAGCCCCAGCCCACCCTCGGCCAGATGGCGGCGAAAGCACGACCCCACCGGATGATTGCCGTTGCCGCCCATTTCCAGACCGCCGACCCACGGCTCTTCCAGACAGGATTCCAGCGCCGCCGCGCCAAAACGCTCCCGGACCATGATCGCGGGAAATCCCGCCAGTGGCCGCGTCGCGGTCGGCCACCCCTGCTGCCGGATATATTCGTCGGCTTTCGGAGAAATCTGATCGAGGACGGCAATGATGCTCATTGTGCCTTGCTCCGAAGGTCATTTAAGGCAAATCTAAGGTATTAGAGTGCCCGACGGGGCAGAAGGATCAACGAGGGCATTATGGAGCACAAATTCGAAAGCCGCGATGGGGGCCTGTGCGTCAAGGTCAGCGGCCGCATGACACATCGCGACCATAAGGAGTTTCGTGAGATCCTGGCCCGGATCAACGAGATCAGGCCGCCACGGGTGGTCTTTGATCTTGCCCAGGTCGAGTTTCTCGATTCCTCGGCCTTGGGGATGCTGCTGATCGTTCGCGATGCCGCCGTCCAGCAGAACCACACCGTCGTCCTCAAGGGCGCCACCGGCCAGGTGGATAAGCTCATGAAGATCGCCAAGCTACACAAATATTTCGAGATCGAGTAACACCGCCTCAGGCATCCAGCATTCCCTGGGCGGCAACGCGGCCCGCATCGTGCAATTTGCCGATCAACTCGGCGGTCCCCGCCTTGCCCGCCTCGTCGCCCATCATTTCGGCCGGAATGGTGATGGCCTCCCATTCCAACTCCCGCAGCCGCAGCAGATGACGGGGCAGGCGCCGCGCCTGGAGCAATTGCCCCTGCATGCGCGCCAAGGCGTCCAGGTCGCGGGTCAGGGGCGTATTGAACAGCAGCCGACGCATGCGGGCGAAGATCGGCTGGGCGTGAACCGGCACCTCGTCCTCGCTGTCGGGGGTAAGCTTCACCAGCAACAGCGACCGGCAGGTGGTGTCCAGGGCCAGGGGCAGCAGAGGTGGATTGGCGGAAAAGCCGCCATCCCAATAGCTCTCGCCGTCGATCTCCACCGCCTGGTGCAGATAAGGCAGGCAGGCCGAGGCCAGCAGCACCTCGACGCTGATCTCGTCTTCGCGAAAGATGCGCGAGGCGCCGGTGCGCACATGGGTGGCCGAGATGAACAACTCGACCTTCGACCGCGCCCGCAGCGCATCGAAATCCACTAATTGGACCAACATATCGCGCAAGGGATTGATGTTCAGGGGATTGAACTGGTAAGGCGACAGCAGCCGGGTCAGCAGATCCATCTGCAAATGGGCGCCCGGCGCCCCCATCAGCTTGAGAAAGGGCATGGCGGCCACCGCCGACCACAGGGCGGCCAGGGCCTCCCGCGCCGCCTTATGGCCGCCCTGGACCAGACCGGCGGCCATCACCACTGCGTTGAGGGCGCCGGCACTGGCGCCGCTGATAGCGGAGGGCTTGAACCGCCGCTCCTCCAAAAGCCGGTCGAGCACTCCCCAGGCAAAGGCACCGTAGGCGCCGCCGCCCTGCAAGGCCAGCCCCAGATGAGGACGCAACGGCAAGGGCCGATCGGGCTGCGGATTGAACGAGCGCACATACATGGCCGGGCCTCCGAATGCTGCGCCGCACAATAATAAGCGGAACCGTCCCCGCTGTCATGCCTGGCGGCCGGCCATGGCTAGTTCGTCATCAATACGACTTGGCGAAGATGACCTCCTGGTCGGCCGGCTGGCCGCTGAGGATGCACTTGCCCATCGCTCCGTCCTGATCGAAGGGGATGTTGCGGATGGTGACCTTGAGCTCGTCCAGCTTGGCCAGGGTGGCGGCATCGCCCGACCATTTGGCGCGGACGAACTTGCGGCTGGCGGTATCGTCGTCGGCGAAGATGGCGACGAATTCGTCCAGGGTCTCGGCCCGGATTGTCCGGGCCTTGAGGGCGGCGGAGGCCTGTTCGAACAAGGTGTTCTGGATGCCCTCCAGGGTGGCGACAGCCCCGGCAACGAATTCCTCGCGGCTGATGATCTTGCCCTTAAGCTCCTCGGCATCGCGGCGGATCATGGCGAGATTGCCGCCGGCCACGTCGCGGGGCCCCACTTCGCAGATGATCGGCGCCCCCTTCTTGATCCATTCCCAGCGCTTGTCCGGCGGCGCCAGGGGGCGGCGGTCCACATGAACTGAAATGGGCTCGCCGGCATAACGCTGGGCCTGCAATTCCTTGACCAGGGGCGCCAGGTAATCGTTGATCAGCTGCTCGTCGCCCTCGGCCCTTGTGATGGGCACGAAGACGATCTGCTTGGGGGCGATGCGCGGCGGCACCCTGAGGCCGTTATCGTCGGCATGGCTCATGATGACGCCGCCGATCAGGCGGGTGGAAACCCCCCAGGAGGTGGTGTAGCAGAATTCCTCGCCGCCCTGGGCGGTCTGGAAGCGGATGTTCTGGGCCTTGGAGAAATGCTGACCCAGGAAATGCGAGGTGCCGGCCTGCAGGGCCTTGCCGTCCTGCATCATGGCCTCGATGGAATAGGTCTTGTCGGCGCCGGGGAAGCGCTCATGGGCCGGCTTCTCGCCGACGATCACCGGCATGGCCAGAACCTCCTCGGACATGGTCCGGTAGACTTCCAGCATGCGCAGGGTCTCTTCCATGGCCTCCTCGGCATTGGCATGGGCGGTGTGGCCTTCCTGCCAGAGGAATTCGGCGGTGCGCAGGAAGATCCGCGGCCGCATCTCCCAGCGGACCACGTTGGCCCATTGATTCACCAGCATGGGCAGGTCGCGGTAGGACTGGATCCAGCGCGAGAAGGCGTCGCCGATGATGGTTTCCGAGGTGGGGCGCACCACCAGGGGCTCCTCCAGCTTGCCGGAAGGGACCAGCTTGCCGTCCTCGGCCACCAGGCGGTGATGGGTGACCACCGCCATCTCCTTGGCGAAGCCCTCCACGTGGGCGGCTTCCTTCTCCAGGAAGGAGAGCGGAATGAACAGCGGGAAGTAGCAATTCTCGTGCCCGGTTTCCTTGATGCGGC
Organism: Magnetospirillum sp.; assembly: GCA_016195125.1. Taxonomy (GTDB): domain Bacteria; phylum Pseudomonadota; class Alphaproteobacteria; order Rhodospirillales; family Magnetospirillaceae; genus Phaeospirillum. Next base: position 2,671 of record JACQAD010000028.1, on the reverse strand, counting down.
GATCCAGGTCGCGATGGATGGCCTCCCAGATGCCGTAGCCCCAGGGCTTGATGACCATGCAGCCCCTGACCGGCGAGTTCTCGGCCATGTCGGCGGCCTTGATCACCTGCTGGTACCATTCGGGGAAATTTTCCTCGCGGGTGGGGGTGACTGCGGTCTTCTTGGCCTTGGACATAAGATGATTCCATCAAACTGGGGGGAGCACGCTTCCCGATAGCCCATCTGGGCCGCATTTTCCAGCCGGAAGGCACAGGGTCACCGTGGTCCCCTCCCCCACGCGGCTGAACACTCCGACGCGGCCGCCATGCAATTGGGCGATGGCCTTGACGATGGCCATCCCCAGGCCCACATGGCCCTCCCCGGTTTCCCGCGCCCGATCGAGACGGAAAAAGCGGTCGAACAGGCGGGGCAGCATCTCGGCCGGTATGCCGCTTCCGCTGTCGCTGACGGTAATGCAGACCTCGGTCCCCTGCGGTTCGGCCGCCAGCAGGACATGCCCTCCGGCCGGCGTGTGGCGGATGGCGTTGACCGCCAGATTGCCGATGGCCCGGCGCAGCAAGATACGGTCGCCGCCCATTTGGACCGGAACCGGCTGGGGCGCCACATCCAGCGCCACCCCCGCTTCCGCCGCCAGGGCTTCGTAGAATTCCTGCACCAGGGCCAGTTCATGGCCGAGGTCGAGACGTTCGAGATGAAGCGGGACCGACTGGTTCTCGACCCGCGACAGAAACAGCAGGCGCTGCACCAGGTCGGACAGAGCGGAGATTTCCTCACGGGTGGATTCCAGGATCTCGCGATATTCGGGCGCGGAACGCTCGGATGCCAGGGTGACGTCGATCTGACTGGCCATGACGCTCAGGGGAGTGCGCAATTCGTGGGCGATGTCGTCGGTGAATTGCGAGACCTGGTCGAAGGATTGCTGCAATCGGTCGAGCATGGAATTGAAGGTGCGGCACAGGGGCTGCAACTCGATCGGCTGGCGGGCGGGGTCGATGCGGCGCTCCAGCGTCGAACTGCCGATGGCGTGGACGGTCTCGGCCAATTCCTGCAAGGGGCGTATGCCATGGCGGGCGATCCGGAACCCGGCATAGCCGCTGAGGATCAGGGCCAGGACCGTCGCCAGGGTCAGCCGCCCTCCCCAGGGTGCCATGATCCTGAACTCGTTGGCCACCGTCGCCACCTGGACCACCACCGGCACATCGCCGTTTCGCATCGAGGCGGCGATCCAGTACTGGCGGCCCGATCGCCCCTGCACCATGACCGGATGATCGCCGATATCCTGGCCGGTATCGGGAAATTCCTCGGCCATGCCCTCGGCCTCGGCCAGCACCTTGCCGTCGGCTGTCAGGATTCGCACGAAGCCCGGAGTATCCGGCGACAACAGGCTTTCAAAAGCCGGCTTACCGCCGCCGGCCATGGAAGCGGCCACATGCGCTCCGATCTGGCGGGCGCGGGCGCTGACGTAAAGCTCCTCCTGGGCCGACAGGACCGGAGCCATGACCCAATAGGTCAGAGCCGACTTGGCCAGCAGAATCAGTAGCGACGCCGTGGTCAGCCAGAGAGTCAGCCGACCGGCGATCGACCCCGACAGCGTCCGCAATCCCCCCATCAGGCTCATGGGCGGTCATCCAGCACGTAGCCCACGCCCCGCACGGTATGAATCAGTCGGCGCGGAAAGGGATCGTCCACCTTGGTGCGCAGGCGGCGGATATGGACATCGACGACATTGGACTCACCGTCAAAATTCATGTCCCACACCTGCTCGGCGATATAGGGACGGGAGAGAACCTCGCCCTGGCGCCGGGCCATCAGGTGCAGCAGCACGAATTCCTTGGGCGTGAGGTCAAGCCGCACCCCCGCCCTGACCGCGCTCATCCGTGACGGCTCCAGTTCCAGATCGCCCACCTTGACCAGATTGGAACGCCGCACCGGCCCGCGACGCAGGATGGTCCGCATCCGGGCCAGCAATTCGGTGAAGGCGAAGGGCTTGGGTAGGTAATCATCAGCCCCCAGCTCCAGACCCTTGACCCGGTCGTTGACCCCGTCGCGCGCCGTCAGAAACAAGGTCGGCACCTGGATGCCCTTTTGCCGCAATTCGGTCAGCACCGACCAGCCGTCGCGCCCCGGCAGCATCACGTCGAGAACCAGGATGTCGTACTCGCCCATGCAGGCCAGGGCCAGCCCGTCATCGCCGCTTCCGGCCACGTCGACCACGAAGCCGTGCTCGCGCAGGCCCTTGCCGATGAAAGCGGCACTCTTCTTCTCGTCTTCGACCAGCAGAACCTTCATGAATTAATCCTGATGTCATCTTGCGGCAATGTTGAGCCTTTAACGTTCTGGACGCGACATTTGAATGGGGGAAACCCCGGATTCACGGCGAGATGTGCCGGTCGTAACTTTAATCCACTTTGAAATTTGAATGGCGTTTGCCTTCGGGCAGACGCCATTTTTTTCGGGAGATCCCCGCTTTCCACTGCCCAAGAACAAAGAGCCGCTGCCATAAGAAAAGGGCCGCTGAACGAATTCAGCGGCCCCCATTCTCGTCAGATCCGAGGACTTAGTGCCCGGAAGCACCCTCGGCACCCAGGCCGGTCTCGGACCGGATGGACTGGGCTTCGTAGGCCGCCCGCTCTTCCGCCGCCCGCGGGCTGTTGTCGAGAACCGAGAACAG
>JACQAD010000292.1 GCA_016195125.1 Magnetospirillum sp. | reverse complement strand
CTGTGTCCCGGCGCCCGATGGGGTGAGGAAGGGTTGGGCGCCTGCCCCGCTTCCGAGACAGACAATGCCAACCGATCATGGCGGCATTACGGACTCAATCAGGGCCTTTTCGTGGCAAGGGGCACCTCGCGCCATCGTCCCGGTTCCAGCCCCTCCAGGCTCCACTCCCCCACCGCCCAGCGGATCAGCCGCAGGGTGGGAAAGCCCATGGCGGCGGTCATGCGCCGGACTTGTCGGTTGCGCCCCTCACGTAACGTCAACTCCACCCAGGACGTGGGAATCGAGGCGCGGTAGCGGATCGGCGGATCGCGCGGCCATAAGCTCGCCGGTTCGGCCATCAACCGCGCTCCCGCCGGCAAGGTCGGACCATCCTTGAGGGCGATGCCGCGCCGCAGCTTGTCCAGATCGGCTTCGCCGGGAATGCCTTCGACCTGGGCCCAGTAGGTCTTGGCCAATTTGTGCTTGGGATCGCTGATGCGGGCTCCCAGCGGGCCGGAATCGGTCAGCACCAGCAGCCCCTCCGAATCCCGGTCCAAGCGTCCGGCCGGGTAAACACCGGGAACGGCAATGTAATCCTTCAGCGTCGCCCGCCCGCCTTCGCGATCGGTGAACTGGGTGAGAACGTCATAAGGCTTGTTGAACAGGATCAGGCGAGGCACAACACAGGTCCAAAGCAGTCACGAGGCCCAGCAATGGCACGAGCGCCCTTCCCGCACAAGAAGCCAGTCCCCAGGCGTCCCGAGCCCGATACGGAGAAAGTGGCGGGCTTGCCTGCGGTCAGGGCCCTGTTCCAGCATGATCCCGGCCGCGCCGAGCGGCTGTTCTACGACGAACGCTTCAAAGCCGAGGCCGGCGAGTTCTGCAAGATCATGGCCGGCGCCCACAAGCCCTATCGGCTGGTTCCCACCGAGGAACTGACCCGTATTTACGGTTCTCCACTCCACGGCGGCATCATCGCCGTGACCCGGCCCAAGCCCCTGGCCGCCTTCGATCCCGCCGAGGCCCAGCAATGGGCCAAGACCGGGGCGCCGCTGCTGGTGTTGGATGGCGTCGGCAATCCCCATAATCTCGGCGCCATAGCGCGCACCATGGCCTTCTTCGGGCTGGAGCGCGTCCTGCTGTCCGACCATCCCGGCCAGGCCCTTCCCTCCGAAGCGGCGCTCAGGGTTTCCGAGGGCGGGCTGGAATGGGTGCAGGTGATTCGCGCCCAGAAATTCGTTGCCTCCCTAAAACGGCTCAGGGATTCCCACAGGATTGTCGGCACCGCCCTGGGCTCGGGCAAGAGTGTGGCCGACGTGCTGGGCCGTCCCGGCAAGCCGGTGGCCCTGATCCTTGGCAATGAGGAAGAGGGTTTGCCGCCCGCCACCCTGGCGGCCTGCGACGAGGTGGTGACCTTACCCGGTTCGGGCCGCATCCAATCGCTCAACGTGGCCGCCACCGCCGCCATCCTGATCCATGAACTGGCGAAACCGCGCCGGTAAGGCTAAAGTGCGCTCTTCCCATTATCGGAGTATTCCATGTCGTCCACCGTCCGCGCCTCCCACATCCTATTGATGTACAAGGGTTCCATGCGTTCCCAGGCCACCCGTTCCAAGGACGAGGCCCTGGCCGAGATCACCAGCATCAAGGAAGAAATCAGCCAGGGTGCCGATTTCGGCCAGATGGCCCGTCAGTATTCCGACTGCCCCTCGTCCGATGATGGCGGCGATCTGGGCCAGTTCTCCAAGGGCTCCATGGTGCCGGAATTCGAAGTGGCTGCTTTTGCCCTGGCTTCCGGCGAGGTCAGCGGCGTGGTGGAAACCCCCTTCGGCTTCCACCTGATCCAGCGTACGGACTGAGCCGTTTTGTCATTCTGATGCCGGAGGCGAAGGATCTTTCAGGCAAGACAGCCGTGACGTCCGGCTGAAAGATCCTTTTCTCCTTCCGTAGCAGCCCCGGTATTCGGCCTGCCCTTACGACCCGATCACCAGGGCGATCTCCTCGGCCGTAAGCAAGCGCCACCGGCCCATGGCCAGATCACCCAGCTCCAAGCCACCGACACCGTAACGATGCAGGCTTTCCACGTGATTGCCCGCGGCGGCGAACATGCGCTTGACCTGATGATAGCGGCCCTCGGTGATGGTGATGCGCGCCGTATTCGGGCCCGTGACCATCAATTCCGCCGGGGCCAGGGGAGTTGATTCCGAGCGCAGCATCAGGCTGCCGCTGGCGAACAGCGCCCCCTCCTCGCCCGAGAGCGGACGGGCCAGGGTGACCTCGTAGCTCTTGGCCACATGGCTGCGCGGAGCGGTGATACGGTGGGACAGGGCGCCGTCATCGGTCATCAGCAGCAGCCCGGTACTGTCGCGGTCCAGGCGTCCGATGGGAGCGACGATGGGATTACGGCGTCCGAACCGCTCCGGCAGCAGCTCATAGACCACGCGGCCCGGATCGGAAGTGGAACAGGTATACCCGACCGGCTTGTTCATCATCAGCACCAGACCGGGGCCGGGGTCGAGGGCCTCGCCATCCAACCGCACCTCGTCCAGGTCAACTCGCGCATCGAGATCCAAGGCCGTGCCGTCAAGGCGGGTCAGACGCCCCTCCTTGACCATGGCCCGGACCTCTTTCTGGCTGCCATAGCCCAGATTGGCGACAAGGCGCACCAGCCTCATGCTTGCGTCTCCCTAACGGTCGTGGCGATTGGTGGACAGATAGACCTTGAAGCCATCGCGAACGGTCAACAGCTCCACCTCGCGGAAACGGCGGCGCAATTCGGCTTCGTAGGGCAGATGCTGGTTGGCCACCAAGAGGAACTTGCCGCGTCGGCGGATGGACCGCCAGGCGCTGGTGATGAAGGCCCGCCCCAGGGCGGGATCGGCCTTCTTGGCCTCGTGGAAGGGCGGATTGCTGACGATCCAGTCATAGGGAGCCACGTCGGGCAGGCCGGAGGCCACATCCAGCCAGTGAAAGGTGGCGCGGCCGTCACGGACATTGATCCGGGCGTCATCCAAGGCCAATGCCTCGGCCTCGTAGATATCCAATCCGGTGATGGCCGGAAACTCCTGGAGCAGCCGGGCCGAGAGATAGCCCCACCCTCCCCCCAGATCGGCGACACGGCCGGCCATGGCCTCGGGGAAACACTCGGCCAGAAGGCGCGAGCCGGTATCGACGTGATCGGAGCTGAAGCAGCCGACCCGGGCGATGAGGCCGGTCTCCTCCACCGGCTTCGGCTCGGCGGCGGCCAGCCATTCGGCCAGAACTCCCGGCAGAACATCGTCCTGGCCGCGCCGCAGCCAGAAGGTGCGGGCCTGATGCTTGGACAGATGCCCTTCCAGGCCAAGGGCGCGATCCACATCCTTTTCCACGCTGGCGGCGCCGATGGCATTGGCGCCGCTGCACACGAGAAGGCCGCCCGGCGCCAGCAGAGTCCAGGCCCGCGCAATATTGGCGCGGTTTTCGGCCTTGTGCTTGGTCAGCAGAATCAGCCCGGCGCCATAGCGTCCCTCCAATCGCGGGACGGCCCGATAGCCCTCGGCCAGAAGGCGATCATAAAGCGGCTTGAAGCTCTGCTCGCAGATCAGGCGCGATCGCCATTCGATTAGAGGCTCGGCGGGCTCGGCCCGCATGAGGAAGGCCTGGTCGGGGAGCTCCAACTCGCCCTTGTCGAAGGGCAGAAGCAGAGCCTTGATCTGGAAGGTATCGGTCATGACCGCAGGATGTAGCATGACAGCCTCCCGGCCGCCACGGTTGACAGCGGCAGGGCTCGGGGCCAAGGTGCCCGCCTTCGCCCCGATCCGGGGCCGGACAGGATGCCATGGCCCGACAAGACACCCTCGATCTCGAAGACAAGGTCCGGCTGTTGCGGGCTCTGGCCTTCCAGATCCATCGCAAGCGTGCCGCCGAGGAGGTTCTGGGAGAACTCCTCGAGCATGAATCCAAAGGCGGCCGCCGCCGCGCCTTTCGCGCCGGAACCGACGCCCTGGCGGAAAGCGGGTTCATGGATGCGATGAAAGCCCTCGGCCTGATCGGCGACGAGGCCGCCTTGATTCTTGAGGTGGTCTTCGGTGCCAACGACCATCGTCTGCTGTCGAATGCCCTGACCCACCTGGCCGATTACGCCGAAGCCGGCGGGCAATAAAAAGCCCCCACTCCCTTCAGGAAGCGGGGGCTTCGCTATCTCCGATCGGAGACTATTTGCCGGGGGTGACCATCAGGCGCTCGACCGGAATGTCCTTGGCGAAGTGCGAGGACACGATCTCATCGATATCCTCGGGCTTCTCGATCTTGTACCAGACGCCCTGGGGATAGACGACCATCAGCGGCCCGGCCTTGCAAAAGCCAAGGCAGCTGGACGACGCCACGCTGATCCCGGCTTCCCACAGATTGAATTCGCTCATCTTGCCGACCAGACGCTCGAACAGAGGCTGGCCACCGCCCTTGCTGGTGCAGCAGCCGCGGGGATGCCCCTCGGGGCGGCGCTGAGTGCAGATGAAGGCGTGATACTTGTTGGGATAATGCGACACGAATGATCTCCTCTGGTTCCGTCGGGAGCGCGGACAATCTCATCCCCGCTTGCTTGATCCCGCACGCTTGATATTGAGTGATCAGCCCTTGGCGCGACGCTGCAATTCGGCACCGGTGAACAGGTCAAAGCGCATCAGCGCATTGTCCACGGTCTTGCCGGTCAGTTCGCGCCATTTTTCCAAGGCTTCCTTGCGGGTGTAGGGACCGTGGGTCTCAAGGGTGCGACCCTCGGTCACTTCCTGGAAGGTGGTGTCGGCGTATTCGCCGCCAACCACGTACCACTGCTCGGCAGTGGCATCTTCGCTGGAGCGGATAAAATAACGGACCATGGCGTTGTCCACCGACTTGCCGGTCAGGGCACGCCAGCAGATATGGGCTTCCTGTTCCTCGAAGGGTCCGAAGCGCTCCTCGGCGTGGCCGGGGGCGATGACGGTGAAGGAAGTGTCGGCGTATTCTCCACCGACGACGTAATAAGTCTTGGCCATGGGGTGTCTCTTTCCCACTCGAAGGGGTGGCGGCGGGGAGCTTATACCTCATCGTGCGCCAGGAAGGAATGTTCTTCATGACATGACGCACCGGCAGATTTTGCCGCCCTTTCCCAAGAGCGAACGGCGGAAATCTAAGCTTTCCAGACTGGCACGGAGAATGCATCGCCTTTGGCGGACACTCTCCCCCTGGAGAACGAACATGGTAGCGATTAGCGGGGCTGCGGCCCATATCTTGTTAAACAAGAAGGACGAGGCCAACAGCAGCCACTCAACCCGACCGGAAAAGTCTGGGGCGGCGTCGGCCTTCTCTTCCTATGGCTTCGGCCCCCTGGACCTGCCCGATGGCGAGAATCGGACCAGCGCCGACGGCACCACCACCAAGCCGGTCTCGGGCACCTCGTCGATCTCGGCCATTTCAGGCGGCACCAGCGCCGGTTGGTTGGCTCAATTGGCGGCGTCCGTGACACCTCGTTAAGGGTTCTGCTGGACAAGGCCCCGACGAGGCACTATTTCCCTCGGCATGACCCGCATCGTTCACGTGATCGGTGGCGGGCTTGCCGGGTCGGAAGTGGCTTGGCAGCTCGCCCAGGCCGACATCTCCGTCATCCTCCATGAAATGCGCCCGGTGCGGAATACGCCGGCCCACCAGACCGATGGCCTGGCGGAGCTGGTCTGTTCCAATTCCCTGCGCTCGGACGATGCCGATTACAACGCCGTCGGCCTGCTGCATGAAGAGATGCGCAAGGCCGGCTCGCTGATCCTGGCCATGGCCGATTCTCACAAGGTTCCGGCCGGCGGCGCCCTGGCGGTGGACCGCGACGGCTTTTCCCAGGCGGTTCAGTCCGCCCTGGCCAATCATCCCCGTGTCACGATCCTCCGCGAGGAGGTGGCGGGCCTGCCGCCAGCCGATTGGGAACAGGTGGTCATCGCCACCGGCCCGCTGACCTCGCCCGCCATGGCCGACGCCCTGCGTCAGGTGACCGGGGAGGATTCCCTGGCGTTCTTCGACGCCATCGCTCCCATCGTCACCAAGGACAGTGTCGATTTCACCCAGGCGTGGTTCCAGTCCCGTTACGACAAGGGCACCGGTTCGGACTACATCAACTGCCCCCTCTCCAAGGAGCAGTATTACGCCTTCGTCGACGCCTTGATCGAGGGTGATAAGGTTCCGTTCCACGAATGGGAAAAGGACACGCCCTATTTCGAAGGCTGCCTGCCCATCGAGGTCATGGCCGCGCGCGGGCGCGATACCCTGGCCTATGGTCCCATGAAGCCGGTGGGCCTCACCAACCCCAACGGCCCCAAGCCCTTCGCGGTGGTGCAATTGCGCCAGGACAACGCGCTGGGCACGCTGTTCAATCTGGTTGGGTTTCAAACCAAGCTGCGCCATGGCGAGCAGGCCCGCATCTTCCGGGCCATTCCCGGCTTGGGCAATGCCGAGTTCGCCCGCCTGGGCGGCCTGCACCGCAACACCTTCGTCAACGGTCCGCGCGTCCTCGATTCCACCTTGCGCCTCAAGGCCCAGCCCCGGCTGCGGCTGGCCGGCCAGATTACCGGCTGCGAAGGCTATGTGGAAAGCGCCGCCATCGGCCTCCTGGCCGGCCTGTTCGCGGCAGCCGAGGCCCAGGGGCGCGAGGCGGTGCTGCCTCCGTCGCTCACGGCGTTGGGCGCCCTGCTCGCCCATGTCACCGGTGGCGGCGATGCCGAGACCTACCAGCCCATGAACATCAATTTCGGATTGTTCCCGCCGCCGCCCGAGCGGGACGAGCGCGGCAAGAAGGTCAAGGGGCGTGATCGCAAGAAGCTCACGGCCGACCGCGCCAGAGAGGCGCTGATTCCCTGGATCGAAACGATCGGTAAATAAAGTTATTCGGCGGCGTTGGGGGCCTCTACCGGGGAGAAAACCTCCCGCGAAGAGCCGCTTTCAGGAACCAGAAGACCGCCCCGCATCAGCCTGAACGTCTGGCCACGCCAAAGGACGGCCCGACTGAACAAGCTGGTAAACCAGACCAGGAAGCACAGGCACTCGCGCGGCCAGACCATCCACCATTTCATGGGACGAGCAAACCCCATGCGCCGTTGAATAATGTGGCTGAGAAGCAGGCGCAGGCTCAGATAAATCGAGAGCAGAATCGCCGACCACAGAGCCGGCTTGAGCGCAAACAGGACCATCAGCAGCGGTAAGGCGCAGGTCACCACCGACAGCAGATGGTCGAACGGGCGCACGGCCCGAACCGTATGAGCCCAGCGCACTTCGTGCCGGATCAGGGCACGCAGGCTGGTCTCATCGACCATGGTGGCAACGGTGTAATCGGACAGACGCACGCCCCAACCGGCCCGCGCCACCCGTCGGCCCATTTCGCAATCTTCGGCCAGATAATTGGAAACGACCGAAAAGCCTCCGATATCCATAAGGGCGCGGCGGCGCAAAATCAGAACCGGTCCCAGACTGGCTTCGGTGCCGCTCAGATCCCGATCCAGAAGGATCGACGGAACGATCCACTGGTTGATGTTGACCGCTCCCAACTCGGATACCAGGCCCTGGGTGGGAGTG